>JAKUQR010000017.1 GCA_022450155.1 Gammaproteobacteria bacterium
CTGGTCACGTTTGAAACTGAGCTAATCAAGAGGTATTTCGGGAAGTGAGGTAAGAGGTGTCTGGATATTCAGTTTAGAACGGGGTTTAGTTGAGTTCTAACAGGGTTTGGAGACAGGTTAGTGTCTTTATGTATCTAGACAGATAAAAGACGACACAGACGATTACAGGGTGTTTGATGGGAACTCAAAATGTCCTAAAGTCAATGACTTACCACTCGATAATAGTAGAAATATTAGTAGACGGAACATATCTGATATGACCATAAAACTACAATAAATAATACAAATCAATGACTTAGATATGAATAAAACAGGAGTATTTCGACGGACCTGGAACCCGTTGGGGAGCACGTGGAGATGGTCAATCTTTGTATCTTTATGATCCCGACCAGAACGTGGTAGAACTGAAGTTTTACTGAGTGATCGGTATAATTTATTTAGATATCCGACAGCGCAGGCCAGAGTGACTGGTGGCCGGCTGCCGTGACCTGATCACCCAGTTGTACAGCCCACACGCTTTCTGATCCGAAGTCATCACGCCAGGACCACAGTCTGCGCGTGTAATGCTGCAAGCTGTATTCGTGTGTGTAGCCCATTGCACCGTGGACCTGATGGGCGATGGCTGCACCGGCACCGGCTGCCTCACCCGAACGCACTTTGGCACTGGCAACGGCGATCCTTGTTCTTGGATCATCCAGCCCGTGTCGCTCTATAGCCCTGACAGCCGCATCAGCAGCCGAGCTGGCCGCTGCAGCTTCACCTGCCAGCATGGCGAGGTTGTGCTGAACTGCCTGGAAACGACCGATTGGGCGACCGAACTGCTGCCGGTCGCCAGCGTACTCAATACACTGGCCCAGAACATGGGCGAGAGCACCTGCGATCTGTTGACTGCGCATTACCGCTCCCATCTGGCTCAGGCGAGCAGATTGGTCAGGCCGACAGTTGATCACCGCAGTGGGTATGCTATTGGTGAATGCGGTATCACCAGCCGACTCCCCGGCCAGATTCTGATGAGGGCTGATATTCAGGCCAGAACAGGGCACCAGTACTGCACACAGGCTATCCCGCTGAGTACATGCCAGGACTGCAAGATGTTCTGACTTGGCGGCGAAAGCGATACGTTTTGCAGAACCGTTCAATCGCTGTTCTGAATCCAGTGTCAGTACCGTTGTGGCGACTGACATCGGGCCGGTGGGACAATTCAGGCCGGCCTCAGCCAGCAACCAGCCGGCCAGCAGAGTTTCGGCCAGTGGGACCGGGGCGGCATGAGCAGCTGCAGCCCGAGCGATCGCAAAACCGTCGGCGAGCGAACCATCGGCACCGCCATACTTTTCAGGCACCCAGGCCAATGACAGGCCAGCGGCCTCAATTGCCGTCCAAAGTTCAACAGGCCAGTCGCCGTCCTCGGCGGTGTTAACGACGGCCGGTGAGCACTGTTCTGTGAACAGTCGGGAACATGTGTCAAGAATCAGGGGGTCGACTGTAGACATCAGGGTGTGTATCCCGAGGTGATGAGCAACAAAAGTTGGCGCTTGAGTACGGAATTTCGCACAATTGGAATTCGACACGCAAATCCTTCTTACGATATGTCGCAGGGTATACAGTTTGACTCCGTCCAGATGCCAGAAGAGGCGGAGGCAATGAGACAGACCGTTCGCGATTTTCTGGCGGCAGAAATCGCCGCTGGAAATTTTGAAGCTGACGGATTCGGTATGACCACGCACTCGCCTGAGTTCAGCCGGCGCTGTGGGGAAGCCGGGTTTATCGGTATGACTTGGCCCACCACCTATGGTGGTCAGGAACGGAGCTTTCTAGAACGGTTCGTGGTAACCGAGGAGATGCTTGCCGTTGGGGCACCGGTCTGGGCACATTGGGTTGCTGACCGACAGAGTGGTCCAGTCCTGATTCGCTACGCCAAAGATGAAGTCAGACAGGACGTATTGCCGAGAATTGTTGCTGGAGAGTGTTATTTCTGCATCGGAATGAGTGAACCGGATGCGGGTTCGGACCTGTTTTCTTTGCGGTCCACAGCAAAGCCGGTAGGGGGTGGTTGGCGGATCAACGGTCGAAAAATCTGGACCAGCAATGCTCACCGGTCGCACTACATGATTGCGTTGCTGCGAACGTCTGCAGCCACGAGCGAGAACCGCCGATATGGTTTGACTCAGTTTCTGATTGCCATGGATTCGCCAGGCATTACCATACGCCCGATCCGCAATCTCACCGGCGCACATGACTTCAACGAAGTAACCTTTGACGACGTTTTTGTACCCGATAGCCATCTCATTGGTGAGGTCGACACGGCCTCCAGTCAGGCTACCAACGAATTAGCTTACGAGCGAAGCGGTCCGGAAAGGTTTCTTGAAACCATCGCCGTGCTTAAGGCCTTGATTCGTGTTGCCGGAAAGAACCCGGACAAGCGATTGTCTGAGGGTATCGGACGACTGGTGGCACAACTGTCGACACTACGACAGATGTCGGTATCTGTTGCTGGCATGCTCAGTGCAGGGAAGGTGCCGCAAGTCGAAGCGGCACTGGTGAAAGATCTCGGGACCAACTGGGAGCAGAGTTTGCCTGGCGAGGCGCGGAATTTGGTAACGAATGATTCAGCCGATCAGGAAGCCTTTGAGGCGTTTGAGGCGGTTCTAGGGCAGGCCATACTGATCGCACCTAAACTGACAATCCAAGGCGGAACCCGGGAAATTCTTCGTGGCATCATCGCCCGTGGTTTGGGCCTGCGCTAGTAAGAAACATCTCACATGGCCAATTTAAAGGCCCTTTTTTGGCCACAATCGATTGTACTGGTTGGTGCGTCGACTGATAAGACGATCATACGTGGCCGGATCGTGGAAGCCATCCAGCGTTATCCTTATACCGGTTCAATCTGCGCAGTCAGTCGATCCCACCAGATGATCGGGAATCTGAAATGTTATGCCTCGGTCGACGAACTGCCCGGTGCGGTCGACCTTGCAATTATCACCATACCTGCCGACTACGTCGCTGGTGTACTGGATGCCTGCGGCAGGAAGGGCATACAGGCCGCTGTCGTGATCAGTTCGGGTTTCGCTGAAGAGAAAGGAGATCGGGGTAGTGCTCGGCAGCGGGCTCTCGGAGAAATCGCCCAGCGTTACGACATGGCCTTGATCGGACCCAACGCAGAAGGCTTTTTTAATTCAGCACACGACCTCGCTGCAACATTCAGCCCGACTGTTTCAGACCTGGACCCAGTGGATCTTCCCCGTGTTGCCGATGCCGATGGTCTTGGCGTGGTCTCTCAAAGCGGCGGCATCGGTTTTTCTTTTTTTCACAGAGGAATACCCAAGGCGCTGCCGTTTAGCTTCGTTGTCACCACGGGTAATGAAGCAACCTTGGATGCTCTCGATGTTGCTGACTATCTGGTCGATGATGTGGGTACTGGTGTGATTTTGATGTTTATCGAGGGCGTCAGGTCACCCAGCAGGCTGGTACCGATAGCAGTGAAGGCGGCGCGTCAGGGAAAACCATTGATCGTTGCAAAAGTCGGTCGCTCACAGGCAGCGGCCGACGCTGTTGCGTCCCATACGGCCTCCCTGGCAGGCTCTCACCAGGCTTACGAAGCGCTGTTTCGACAGTGTGGCGTGATCAATGGTCTGGACAGTGACCATATGATCGATGTCGCGGCTGGATTTAAATTTTTCCGGGATCACCTGCCCAGGGGACATCGGGTCGGCATCCTGACACCATCGGGCGGTGCTGGTGCGTGGTTTGCGGATTTGTGCGAGGCAAACGGTCTCGAAGTGCCCGTACTGGATGAACAAACACGAGGCCGTATTGATCCCCTGCTGCCAGATTACGGAACATCACGAAATCCGGTAGATGTGACAGCCCAGGTGATTTTCTCGGTCGGGTACGCCCCAGTCCTAAAAATCATGGCTGACTCTGACAGCATAGACGCTATTCTGGTGGCCGGTTCACTTGCCCATCCCACCTATATCGAGCGGGATCTCGACGAGTTGGTGACCCTGCGGGAAGAGATAGACAAACCCATCATTTTTTGTGCGTATACCCGTGCTCATCCTCGTGCGGTTGCATTATTGGCACGGGCGGGGTTCCCTTGTCTGACCAGTATGTCTAACAGCGCGCGGACGCTGGCAGCAATGGCTGACTACCACTTATTTCTATCGCTGGATGCACCGGATCTTTACGCAACACCCAGCATAAGGCCATCGATTTCAGGCCCGCCGATGAAACAGCTTTCATACAGTGAGCATGAAGCTAAAGAACATCTATTGGCCTGGGGCATCCCTTGTCTACCGGGAATACTGGTTAATTCAGTGGTCGATGCCATCAATGCCGCCCGGACATTTGATGGGCCTGTGGCGATGAAATTGCAGTCCAGGGAGATACCGCACAAAACAGAAATTGGTGGCGTTGTACTTGATCTTTCTGATGATGAGGCCATCGGCCAGGCATTTGACACGATGATGACAGCGGTGAAACGCAAGGCGCCAACTGCGGATATCCAGGGTATCCGCATCGAGCCCATGGCATCGGCGGGTGAAGAAATGCTCATCGGTGTCACAACAGAACCTGGATTTAGTCCAATACTCACCCTAGGTAGTGGCGGGATCCTGGTCGAGCTGATCAACGACGTGATCAGTCTGCCGGTTCCTTTGACTCTTCGGCAGGCACAACGCATGGTCAAACAACTGCGCAGCTGGCCATTGCTCCAGGGCCTCAGAGGCAGGGCCGAGGCGGACGTGCCGGCACTGTTGGAGCTCATCGTTAAAGTTTCAGATTTTGCTGTAGCCCAGGGGGATGCACTGCGTGCCCTGGACCTTAATCCGGTGATCGTTCATCCTCACGGTAACGGCATTACGATCGCGGATGTGTTGATTGAACCCTCGCAATGAACTGGTTCTTCAAACCGACACCCTGACTTTTTCTGGAGAAAACGCCTGATGACAAACAATGTGGATAACGACATCACAGTCGAATTAGATGGTCACGTGGCAACCGTAGAAATACACCGCCCGCCAAACAATTTTTTTGATTACGAGTTGATCAGTGCGATCGCCGATGCTTACGAGATGCTGGATGCTGACGACGATTGTCGGGCCGTTGTGCTGTGTTCCGAAGGAAAGCATTTTTGTGCGGGGGCAGATTTCTCGGCGCGCGAGTCGTGGGGTCAGGCACAACTCGATACGCAAGCGGGTCAGTTGTATCGTGAGGCTGCCCGGGTCTTCAGTGCCCGGAAACCGGTGATAGCGGCAATACAGGGTGCAGCTGTAGGTGGAGGCCTGGGGCTCGCTTGTTCTGCTGATCACCGGATCACCTGTGCCGAAGCCCGGTTTTCTGCAAACTTTGCGCGGCTGGCATTTCACCAGGGCTTCGGCCTCAGCGTTACGCTACCGCGACTCGTGGGTGAGACTCAGGCCAGCCTGCTTCTACTGACAGGACGACGCGTGAACGGCACTGATGCCGTAACGATCGGTTTAGCTGATCAGCTTGTACCCCAGAATGAGGTGCGCGAAGCTGCACAGGCACTGGCGGCCGAGGTCGCATTGTCCGGTCCCCTCGCGGTTCAGAGCATTCGAGCGACCTTGCGCAGTGGCCTGGCTGATGCAGTCGTTCAGGCAACTGAGCACGAACTGGCGGAACAGAGTCGCTTACGTAAAACCGCTGATTTTCACGAAGGAATCAAAGCCATGGCTGAACGTCGACCCCCAAACTTTACTGGAGAATAACACTCTTTTTTCAACGACCGAAGGTACCGCAATACGGAACTGGCAGCACTATCTCCTCAGTCGTTTTGCCCAACCGCGAGGTCATCAAATGATCCGTAGTTCATCCGATGAAGCCCGGCATAAAGACCGTTCTGGAGGATCAACTGATCGTGACTCCCTTCTTCAACCAGGCGCCCGTGGTGAAGTACTAGAATTCGATCGCACTCTCTCACTGTGGCCAGCCGGTGGGCAATAACAATGGCTGTGCGCCCTCGAAGCAGAACATTCAACGCCTTCTGAATTTTCATCTCGGAGTAACTGTCGACATTGGCAGTCGCTTCGTCGAGTATCAGGATTTTTGTATCAGCCACCAGGGCGCGGGCAAAACTCAGCAACTGGCGTTGTCCCAGCGAAAGATTTCCACCGCGCTGATCCACCATAAACTCGTAGCCGCCCGGGAGACGGGTGATAAATTCATGGGCGCTGACAGCGCGGGCGGCGGCCTCGACATCAGCCAATCCCTTGCCGGTATTTGAATACTGGATGTTCTCGAAAATGGAGCCTGAGAACAGGTAGGGATCCTGCAGCACCATCGCCATATGTGTGCCCAGCGACCTCTGCGACAGGTTGCGTATATCGTGCCCATCAATCAGTACCTGGCCTGACGACACGTCATAAAACCGGCGCAATAACGCGGCGACTGTGGATTTGCCGGATCCAGTGGGTCCGACCAGCGCGATCTTTTCACCGGCTTTGATCGAAAAGCTGATGTCAGTCAGTACAGGGGTATCACTCACGTACGCGAAGTCCACGTGACTGAAATCAATGTGACCCGCACAGGACTTGAGCTCCAGTGCCTCGGGCTTGTCTTTGATTGCTTCAGGAACGTCAAGAACTTCAAGGATCCGCTGGCCCGACACCATTGCCCTTTGCATCATGCTGTATTGAATGGTCAGCGATCGAATGGGATCGAAAAATCTCTGAACGTAGAATAAGAAGGCGACCATGACGCCCAGTGCAAGTTCATCATTTAATACCATGCGGCCTCCAACAACAATGACGATTGCCATCGCGACGCCGGTCAGCGTGTCAACTATAGGAACGTTGACCTGGGCTAGTTTGGCGGCCCGCAGGTGCGCCCGGCGGTTGAGGTCGCACAACTTGGAATATAGGCGGAAATTCACCAACTCGCGAACCATTACTTGTATGGTTTGAATGCCCCGGATCGATTCTGCGAGCGCACCATTCGCCATTGAGTTGGTTTCCCTTGCGCGGCGGAATGCTGCACGGGCATGCGGCAACCAGAAATATCTGACTAACAGCAGCACGGGCATGATGGACAGTGTGAGTGCGCCCAGTTCAACATTGAGCACCAGTAAAGTAATCGTGATCCCCAACAGCAGCGCGAGATCGCCAATTGCAAATACTGAGCTCTCCAGATACTCCTGCAGCGTGCCGGTATCGCTCTGAAGTCGTGACATCACTCGGCCCACTTCGGTTTTGTCCATGAAAGACAAAGCGACCCGCTGGAGGTGGGAAAACATTGCGCGTCGCAGGTCGACAATAACAGTCTCTGCGACACGCCCGACCAGTAGTTCCTGCAGGTAGTTGGCCAGGAAATTCACCAGAATCACGCCGGCGAATACCATAACCACGGTGCCGAGCGTAGTGGTCGCTTCAGTCGTTGGGCTCAAGGTGTGGTCAATGGCATACAGGATGACCAGCGGAATGGCCAGCTGCGTGCAGACGAACACCAGTACAGCCAATAGTGCGAGCACCACTGTCCCTCGGTACGGCCATACAAATGAAAAAAAGCGCCGTATAACACGGCCGTCGAATGCACGGCCGAACATCTCTTCATCGTGGCTGATCTGGGCACCGACTACAGCACGTTCGGGCTGGGCTCCAGATGCAGCCCCCGGGTTCTCGGTTATCAGTCTCATGCTGGCTTTACGCGTTCAGTCAGATGGGGTGACCGGTGTTCATCCCTAAGCTGCAGAGAATGGAGTTCGAAATATCTCCCTTTCAGCGCGAGCAACTGCTCATGGGTGCCGCGCTCAACAATGCAGCCCTCGTCGAGGAAAAGAATCTCATCAGCATGCATGATACTGACGAGACGATGAGAGATGATGATCGTGGTGTGCGTGCCGGCTCGCGCTTTAAGTGCTCGGCGGATGCGCTGTTCCGTGCCTGCGTCTATTGCTGCAGTGGCGTCATCGAAAATAAAGATAGGCGCATCGGTCAGTGTACCGCGGGCGATGGATACTCGCTGTCGCTGTCCGCCTGATAGTGACACGCCGTCCTCACCCACCAGTGTCTGGTAGTTTCGGGGCAGTTCCTCAATAAAACTGTGGATCTGGGCATCTGTACTGGCCTGCACGATTTGATCCATATCTGTCGACGGGTCGCCATAGGCCACGTTATGGTCGACCGATGCCGTGAACAGGAACGAGTCCTGTTGTACGCCACCGATTGTTCGACGAAGTGACGCGATAGACACTTGGGCAATGTCCTGACCATCAATCAAAATTCTGCCGGCCGTGGGATCATAAAAACGAGGAATCAGACGGGCAATGGTGGACTTGCCACTGCCCGGCGGTCCGACAATGCCCAGTGTGCGACCCGATCCAATTTCGAAACTGATGCCAGAAATGATGTTTTCGCCGGATTTACTGAGTGGATACTGGAAATCAACATTTTCAAACCTTACTGCACCTTGGGTGACTTTAAGGCGTGGAAGGCCAGTGTTGGTGTCGACGAGACTCGGTTCGTCGAGTACAGCAAAAAGTCTTGCACCACAGGTCGATGCTCTTGCGTAGGAGTTCACGGTCATACCGATCTGGCGAACCGGCATCTGCAAGATCATCATGAACGCTAGAAATTCTGTAAGCCGGCCGACTGTGATCTGTTCGCTGAGGACCATGTTTCCGCCGACCCACAATACGGCAGTCATCGCGGCATAGAACACCAACCCCATAAAGGTCATATTCCGTACCCTGGCCATCAGCCGCTGAAAAGAAATTTCCAGTACGCCTGCCGAATGGATTTTGAAGCGACCTATTTCATGATCACGAGCGAAAAATGCTCTGACGGTACGAATACCCGTTAGATTTTCTTCCATGAAATTGGTCAGGTAGGTAAGTCTTTCCTGTTGCTTGAGCCATAGATACCGCAACTGTAGCCGGGCGACTGCCGAGCGCACAGCTATCACCGGAACGAAACTGAGTGCAACCAGACCCAGCACAAAATTGGTCGACAGCAATATCACGGCCCCACCAGTCACGAGTACCAGCAGCATCAAGGTCCGGATCAGACCCGTGCTGGGAAAATATCGAATACCCTCAAGGTCGAGCATGCCACGCGTAATCAGGTCGCCAGTATGGGCATGGTCGTGAAAAGACTGGTCCAGCTGCTGCACGCGATTATAGAAACGTTTGCGAAGTTCAGCCGCAAGACAATGATCGACCGATTCTCCAAAATAGTTCTGTACGACCGCAAACAGCCCACGCAGGATACTCAGACCAATGATCATCAGGCCGGCAAATAACAGGGCGTTTTCAATCTCTCCGGATGTTGTCGCCTGCTCCCCGATTAGCCCCTGTGCGTGATCTACGGCCTGCCCGACATAGCGGGGGATGAACAGCAGGAACGATGATGACAGAAGGGTCGCGGCCACTGCAATGGCAACGCGGGCGGGATAATGCAGAACGCTAGCGATGATCCGCGCGAGAATCTCGATGTCTAGTTTTCGTGCGGAGCGAAATTCCTCCGCACGCGAGGGTTGAGCGGTCGGAATTGGCTTCATCCGTTCGCTGCTTTGACTGGTATGTCCACGATACCGACAATTGATCCGAAGCCACGATACTGCCGGGTGGTCAGCATGTTGAGGAACGATTGTTGACGTGCAATCGAAAAGAAAGAATGGTCAAACGGATGAATAGTCGGCAATAAGGCATATAAAATGAGCAGCGCATTATACGGTGTCGGTTCGCTGTTCGGTAGTGATAGCCTTAGTTGCGGGAGTGTTCAAAACGTTGAATGGGTGTGGTTGAAACTATAGGGGCGTAATAGCATGAAGCGTTTTGACCATCTAACCACTCGTGAGCGGAGGCAATCGCTTCAACGCGCGATTGAATCAGCACCAGACCCGGAAGCGATTTCGTTGTTCGCTTATGGATCACTGATTTGGCGACCTTGTTTTGAAGTGCAGTCAAGATGCAAAGCCATACTTCATGGTTATAGACGTGATTTTTGTGTTTTCACGGTCGAAGCACGGGGTGTACCGGATAGCCCTGGTCTCGGTGTGGGGCTTCGCGTTAATTCTGCGTCTTGCGAAGGTGTTCTTCTGCCGCTGCCGAAGGATGGCAGATCTGAGGCTCTGACGTCGATCTGGGAACGAGAAATGCTGACGGCTGTGTATCAGCCACAGTGGGTCAGCGTAGAGGTAGATTCAAAATTTACCACAGCATTGACCTTTGTAGTCGATGAGTCTCATCCGCAGTGTGCGGGTGACCTTTCTGAGGAGACTCAGGCCGCAATGATCAGTTCTGCGGTAGGCGAACTGGGTTCCTGCCGCGATTACCTCGTGAACACGATCGATGCCTTAAGAAAGGCCGGAATCCAAGATCTACCACTGGAGGGACTGCTGAGACGCGTCAATCTCCAAACCTCCGGATAAAAGCCTGCCATGCCTTAAGTCTGTTGACAGATTCTGTCAGGTTAAAACGTTCAGGCACGCAGACCAATCAGGACGACGCTGGGAACCACGAGCAGAACAGCAACTGCAACCTTGCGGTTCAGGGCCTCTTCTCGAAACACGAACCGACCCAGGAGTAACGTAAACAACGGTGAACAGGCGACTATTGGACTGACGACGATCAGCCGCCCAGACATCAGTGCTGTATTCATCACCAGTACGGATACAGCATAGATCAGTCCTGTGATGACTAGCCACTTCAGCCCTGCTGTGGATAGTCTGCGGGGATTATGTCGCCGGATTCGAAGATCATTAGCCAGCGCGATTGGGAAGGATACTGTGTAAGCAATCAATGCGACGAAAAATGGGCTGGGCAGCGTTTCAAGACCGATTTTGGCCAGAGCATGGGCCAGGCTTCGAAGCACGGCGGCACCTATAGGCAGCAACAGGGCAATCATCGGCCAGGTTCGACCCGAGTCGCGTTGCCAAGACAAGATAGCGACAGCAAAAACAATTCCAGCTGTCCCGAGTGCGACCTCCCAAGTTAGTGTTTCTGCAAGCAGTACGACACCTAATGCTACGCCAAACAAAGGGGCGGTGGCCGCTAAAGTGCTGGAGATCGTTGGGCCAAGTATCCGGGTACCTGCCATGCCAAGGTTTGCTGAAAGCAGAGGTCGAATCAGCCCAATCGCGGCAAGAAGTGGAAGTACCGGCGAATTCCAGAAGCTAATTTCAAGATAAAACGGCGCTATGAGCCAGTACAAAGCCGTACTCACACCAATCTGGAATAAAGCGGCGGTCTGTGAATCTGTAAAACGCAGGGCAATACGTGAGCACTGATTACCGAATGCAAAAAGCACTGCGGCAAGCAGTGCGAGTACGACGGGGAGCAGCAGGTCAAAGGTGGGGATCACAGTCTACCAGTAGGGACGTTTGGCGCTGCAGTGTACGGCATTGACACGCAGAGCAACCTCGTCGATAAGTTTAGCTGCCTGACGTCCTGCCTGACCGGTTCCACGGCTTCGAGAATTACGGCAACAACAGGCGTTTCTATCCTATACTGGCTTGATACGAATGACGCTGTTCCCTGTTCGTACAGCCACCATGACAGAACCTTTAGTTATCAACAAAGAGCAGGTCGCTCACCGTGCTGACTACGGCGTGCACGAACAGGCCATGCAAGCCTATATCCGTGCTGGTCAGTCGCGTGCATTGGCACTGCCAAACCGCGGCCAGTTGCGATTCTTGGACAATGGTGACCTCCATCCCGATATCAGTTCAGCGGTTCAGAAGTACGGGTTTTATGTCCTGAAAAATCTGGTTTGTTCGGACGAACTCAACGACATCGAGGTCGATGTCTTTAACATCCTTGAGCGTCTACCGACTTCTAAAGGGTCTCCCGTAGACAAACAGGGGCGGTCCGCACTGGGTGTTGACTGTGAGGGAGTGAGCCTGTTCTGGTCCCGACCTCTGGGTGACCCGTTTGGTGGAACTGATCGCGCCGCTGGCCGCCATCCAGTCAAAATGTTGGAACCTGAACCGGTGGCCGATTCACCCGAGCAAACCGTTTATCTGATTTTGGGGGTACTTCAGTTTTCTGACGCTCTTTTGCGTCTGTATGCTCATCCAGATTTGCTTAGGTTGGCCGCATGTCTGAACGGAGAGGATTTCGTGCCATTTAATGAGGCCATGTTCATCAAGCAGCCTGGATTAGGTGCGTCTGTGGCGTGGCATCAAGACGGGGTGACACACTGGGACAGCAAACACTGGGACAGCAGTATTCACGGGTACACTTTTCAAGCTCAACTCTATGGCTGTACTGCGGCCAATGCTGTCTGGTCGGTACCGGGTTCTCATCGTCTAGGCAAAGTCGATATTTCGAGTTGGGCGGCTGATAACGGTTCGGAGAGGCTCCCCGATGCCGTCCCGTACATCTGTGATCCGGGAGACGTCGTGATCCATAACCGTCAACTGGTTCACGGTTCGTTTGCCAATACCAGCCCGGACTGGCGTGTATCCTTCACGCTCGGATATCACCGGCGGTCCAGCGTATTGGGTGTTCAGGGGGGTGGCGTTCACAATGCAACAGCGGTCTATGACGAAGAACGGATTCATAAACGATCGCGAATGATCGGGTATGGGATCGATGCCAGACGGCAAAGGTTTCCAGATGAATCACCCTATACCTACGCCCCTTTTGTGAAGAGCGGTGAGAAGCTGGAATGGAACGAGAGCGTCAAACAAACGATCCATGATTACAATTTACTTGACCTCAGTATTTGACCTATCGGGCCTGTGGCGGATGCCTCGACGTATTCAGCACGCACAATAAGGATTGCGATATGACCATTGTTATTTCTAATATTAAGACAACACCGGTTCTCGTGCCTTTCAGGCGTCCACCAGTGACAGCCAGTGGCGCCATTGGCGAACTACCCCTAGTTCTGCTTGATGTAGAAACTGATGTCGGGCTGACGGGTCACGCCTATCTGTTTGTATTTCTAAAATCGATGTTAAAGCCAACTATGGACTGTGTGGCCGCATTAGCAGAATTGGTGCGGGGTATGAACGCTGATCCCGATCAGGTAGATCCACTTCTGAGACGACAGCTCCGACTGTTGGATATTCACGGGATCCTCGGCCAAGTACTCGCAGGGCTAGACATGGCACTCTGGGATATACGGGCAAAATCTGAAGACCTTCCGTTAGCTAAGGTGTTAGGTGATCCGCGGGATTACGTAAAGACTTATAACAGTTGCGGCCTTTGGCTCGAAAAGGGGGATCCAGAGAAACTCGCAGACCAGGCGCACGAGCTACTTGCTGAAGGTGACTTCAGCGCAGTCAAGCTGCGACTCGGTTATGAGACTTTTAAAGAGGATCTTGCTGTGGTTCGTGCAGTCAAGCGCAGTTGCGGCGACACGGTTGATCTGATGAGCGACTTCAATCAGGGGCTCGATCAAAAAGAAGCGCTTCTTCGCTGTCAGGCACTGGATGGAGAGGGGTTGTACTGGATTGAGGAGCCCGTTCGCTACGACGATTACCATGGGTCGTCTGCACTGGCGGCTGCGGTGGATACTCCGATTCAGACGGGTGAGAACCTGCTCAACCCGCTTGAATTCCAGAAAGCTCTGAAAGCCAAAGCCGCTGACTACTATATGCTAGACGTACAGCGTATTGCCGGGGTTTCAGGCTGGCGTGCAGCCGTCACCCTGCCGGAAGCTGAAAGCATTCCAGTATCTACTCATCTTTTCCCAGAGATCAGCATTCACCTGATGGCCACGACCAACAATGCGCACTGGCTTGAGTATGTCGACTGGGCCAGCCCAATTATTCGTGAGCCTACAGTTGCGTTGGGCGGAAAGGTGCAAGTACCGACGACTGTCGGTAATGGTATCGAATGGAATACAGAAGCCGTCGCGCGTTATCAGGTGGAGTAATGCAGCTGATGTCGTGAGTACCTATTCAGAGCCCTCGACAATTCGAAAATCCCGCACCACACCGTCTGCGAGTTTTTCAAGGGCCGCCTGATACGCATCACTTTGGTAAGTACTCAGCGCGGCATCATAACTGGGGAACTCGACTACCACTGTGCGTTCTGCCACGCCAGCTTCTTTGGCCGTAATTGCGCCTCCTCGAACCAAGAAATTCCCGCCGTTAGCCTTGACTGCCGGCGCTGCCAGCTCCGCATAGGCTGCCAGCTTTGCAGGATCATTGATTTCACGATAAGCACTAATCCAGTATCCTTTAGCCATATTTTCCTCCATTGTGATTGAATGTTGGACGATCTATCGAACAGTCGTTTTCAATTGGAACTGCCAGTCCCGATTATATGCAGCGCGCTGGGATTTTGATAATGCGAATCTATGTGCGACAGCCTAAATCTATAGTTTCGTAGAGTTGGATTCCGACGGGTACCGAATGCGTCAACGTGTAGGCATCTCAATGGTGAGGGCAGTGGCTAGCGCATTGCCGAATCCGTCGATTTGGTCTCGTGTGTTCACGGTAGACAGAAAACCACCCAATTTAGGTGAGAGAATGTATCCGGAATCAAGAAGTCTAAGATGAAGTCGGGTGGTCGCTCCAGCTTCAGCCTCAGTCTGGAAGAATGTTCGGTAGTCAGTCACTTCACGATCATGAAGATGCAAGTGAAACATGCTACCGACCCCGCTTACTTGTCCCTTGAATCCACTCGCAGCAAATGCATTCTCCACGACATGTCTGGCGTAAGTGCCTAGATCTTCCAGGTAATCGTAGGCTTTGGTGTCTAGCATCTCTAGTGTCTTGAGTCCCGCCGCCATCGATACTGGGTTTGCTGTGAATGTTCCACTAGATGAGTTTGGGGGTTTGCCTTGATTATGGCTAAAAACAGACATGGCATCTTCAGTTCCCCCAATGGCTCCAACAGGGAAGCCGCCGCCAATAATCTTGGCAAAAGTTGTG
Source organism: Gammaproteobacteria bacterium (assembly GCA_022450155.1). NCBI lineage: Bacteria > Pseudomonadati > Pseudomonadota > Gammaproteobacteria > Gammaproteobacteria bacterium. The sequence continues at coordinate 14,842 of JAKUQR010000017.1, forward strand.
AGGTCTGGGTTGATCCCAAACCTTGACTGTGCACCATGATAGTCAAGACGGAATGCAATGACCTCGTCAGCAATGATCAGCGCACCGAGTTCACGGCTTACGCGATGCAGCATGTCGATAAAATGATCGGCCATCGGTACCAGCCCGCAGGACAACGGTACAGGGTCGATCAGTACGCCAGCCAATCTGTCGCCACAGTCACGCAATAGCCGCTCGCTGGTGTTGCTGTCATTGAGCGGTATGACGATAGTGTCTTCTAAGACGCTCATAGGGGTACCGCGGGTATAGGCTAACGGGGTAGGCGCGTCACCCCAATTATCCGGCGAAGAATCTAAACTGACTTCTGCATAGTCATACATCCCGTGATAGGCACCTTCAATCTTAGCGATGCAGGGTCGGTTCGTCCGCGCCCGCGCTGCTTTGATGGCAAGCATCACAGCTTCTGTCCCACTGTTACAGAAACGGATTTTCTCGACCCGTTTGACTCGGTCTACAATTAATTCGGCGAGCTGAATTTCTAGCTCCGTGGGCATCGAAAAGCAGGTGCCTTTGTGCATAGCCTCAGTGACAGAGCTGAGAATTTCTGGATGTGCATGTCCGTGGATCAGAGAGGCAAAGTTATTCATAAAATCTGTGCGCGTCACACCGTCGGCATCTATTATCGTTGCGCCTTGACCCTCGGTGGCATAGATCGGAAACGGCTGAACCAGCGTTTGTAGCCTTGAAATACCACCTGGGAGAACCTTCTGCGCCCGGGTGAACAGAGCTTGCGACAGCGACGATTGATCAGGCCAGGACATAAGTCCCTACAGTGCCCGTCCGGTCCGGGCGCCATCCACCATGGCATGTCTCAAGTGACGGGGAGCAAAAGCATCCCCAATTAGATGGAGTTCATAGTTGTTTCCTTCACCCAGTTCACGGTGGAGCGCGTCGCGCCCGATACCACTGGAAGAAAGGACCACGGTGTCTGCTTCAATAAAACGTTCTTCATCTGTAAGCACATGCATCAAGCGAACCCCGGAAGTCGTGATCTCGACGGGTGTGTGCAAAGTGGTGATCCTGACACCAGTGCGCAACAAACGTTCGTGCAGGACGGCCCTGACAGTGGTGCCAATGTCTTCGCCCAATGCATACTGACGGGTCACGATCTCAACGTCATACCCCAACTGACTTAAGGTATCAGCAGTTGTAGCACCAGGTGTATACCCGGTTTCATCCAGTATCACGCAGCGCCCCGATGGGTTTGCACTACCACTGAGGATGTCCGAAACCGTAACAACATGAGGTAGGTTGGCACCGGCTAGATTTGGTCTTCTTGGTTCTGCGCCAGTCGCCACAACGACCGCATCGGGTGACAGTGAACAGATCAGGTTAGTCGTGGCATCAGTCTCGAGTCGAATGTCGATCTCAAGGTCCTGTAGCTGATTCTTAAGCCAGGTGACGCACTGCAAGTAGCTTTCCCATCCGGATGCTCGGGCTACTATCTGTATAGCACCGCCCAGTTTATTGTCACGTTCAAGAAGCGTTACCTGGTGCTGTCGGGAGGCTGCAACCCGGGCGGTTTCCATACCTGCCGGCCCCCCACCAATCACCACAATATGCCGAGGTTTTGTAGCTGGCGTAAGATTTCCCCAGGATTGTTCTCTGCCGACAACTGGGTTCTGTACACAGCCAATCGGCAGTCCGAAATACAGCCGGTCAATGCAGCCTTCATTTGAGCCCATGCACACACGAATTTGTTCAGGCTGCTGGTTCCTAGCTTTTGTTGGAAGATCCGGATCAGCGATCAGTGCACGGGTCATGCCGACTAGGTCAGCCGCGCCACTCTTAAGTACCTGTTCAGCCTGAGCCGGGGTCACGATTCGGCCGGTCACAATTACCGGGGTGTTTACGGTAGATCGGATCCGACCAGCCAGAGTGACGAAGGTGCCCAGGCCGTAGTAGGCCGATGGGATGTTCCAACCACGTGAGCGAAAAGTCGAGATCGTACCGCCTGTCACCGTGAAATAGTCGAGTTGCTCTGTACGATCCAGTCGTTGGATGATCTCCAGGAGTTCCTCGGGTGACAGTCCACCCGGCAGTCGATCATCACCGGATACTCGGGCGCCAACGATAAATTCCCGGCCTACAGCGCCACGTATCGCTTCCAGAACATCGAGAGAAAATCGCAGTCGGTTCTCCAGTACACCACCGTAACGGTCACGTCGATGATTGGTTTGAGGACTCCAGAACTGATCCGGCAGCTGGTCGTCGTAAAAGGCAAGATCGGCTCCATCAAAGCCACAATCTTTGAGCGTGGCACATGCTTGAGCGTAATCGGCTGTGATCTGCTCTATTTCACCGATTGTCAGGACATGAGGAATTGCCGGAGACAGTTCACACGACGTAGCTGAAGGGCCCCGACCGAAGATGTCAGCGTGAAGATTGGTTCGACGACCCATTGACGTGACCTGGCTGATAGCCAGTGCGCCGTGTTGCTTGATAGCGTGTGCCGCGTCACGGAGTCCATTTTTAGCACGATCATCCCAAAGGTTCACGTGATTGTTCATAATCGGTGTCAACGGTGAGGCCGCGCCGCTGCCGAACATCATTACCGTGCCACAACCTCCTCGTGCCTTGGCCTCATGGTAGGCAATCAGTTGCGGTGTCGGAATGCCTTCGCTGGCCATGTTCGTGCCATGGCTGGTTGAGACAATACGGTTCGGTGTTTCCGTATGGCCTAACCTAAAAGGTGAGAATAGTTGTGGAAAATGAGAGGCGCTGCTATCTGTCATTTACGCGCTCAAGCATAAGTACATGGGATATAGAGTCCAGGCCAGTTTGATGACTGATCGCGATCAGACTCAACCAGTCCGTCACGAGTCAGATCTGGTTGTGCATTATGCCATGCCGATAGCGAATACAATCAGTTCTGCAATGCGGGCTTAAGGTTAGACTAAGTCGATGCACGCATGCTTGAAAAGCGCGTATACAGCGGGATCTTATAGCGTAGCCACTTCTAGAAATGGGTAAGCGTACGACCAGCCAGGGATTACGATGAGAAGCACATGATAGACCGATTGTCCAATCAGAGGGCGATGTTCGACATCCCAGAGGATATTGTCTATCTCAACTGTGCCTCTCAGGGGCCTCTACTGCAAACATCTTGTCGCGCGGGTCAAGAAAGTGTGATGAGAAAGGCCCAGCCATGGGATGCCCAAAGCAGAGATCGTACTGCAGACGAAATTGAGCGCTGCCGGTCCGCCTATGGCACGCTCGTCAGGAGCGGGGCGGACAACATTGCATTGGTTCATTCAACGAGCTACGGGATAAAACTGGCTGCTGAGACCCTGCCGGTTCTCGCGGGACAGAATATAGTCGTCATCGAAGACCAATTCCCTTCTAATTTCCACGCCTGGTACCTTAAAACACTGGAGGTTGGCGCCAAGCTCACTATCGTCCCCACGCCTGATGACTGGGACTGGACCGCCGCGATTCTTGCGCACATCGATCACAACACCGCGATTGTTGCAACCGCGCCCTGCCGGTGGACCGACGGCAGTTCGATCGATCTGGTTGCGCTGGGGCGACGCTGTCGTGAGGTCGATGCTGCTCTGGTCGTCGATGCCACGCAGTCGGCCGGTGCAATGGAACTGGATGTAAACGAGATTGATCCTGACTTCATGATTGCATCCGGGTACAAGTGGCTGTTGTGTCCCTATGCGTTCAGTTTTTTATACGCGGCACCCCGGCATCATTCAGCGCAACCAATCGAGCATTACACTTGGACGCTTAGTGATACCCCCCCTCTGGGTATGATGCGGGGAGATGATATGGACGGAGCCTCTGGCGCACGTCGGTTTGATATGGGTGAACGCAATAATCCAATACTGCCCGCCATGGCTATTAAGGCACTGGACCAGTTGATCGAATGGCGACTAGAACGAATCAGCCGGTCCATAGAAATGCTGACAGATCTTGTAGAAGCCGCTGCTCTGGATCGAGGCATGCTGGTGCCACCCAAGCACTGCCGGGTCCCGCATATCATCGGCATACGCCGGCACCAAGGATGGCCCGAGGATCTCCAGGACAGACTCGCCTCATTGGGTGTTTACGTCAGTAAACGTGGAGATGCGATGCGGGTGAGCCCGTATCTCTACAACGAGGCAAATGAAGTGGAGCGCCTGTTCGAGGCTGTAGACCATCTCCCCGCGGCATGAAAAGCCGTTATCTTGGGCACTGACAAATTTGTACGCCGGTCGAATTGATACCGAGCCCTTCGTTTCCATGGCATTTTCGAATGCCGGCCATGTGTTTACACATATGCTGACCATTCTCTATGCCACTGCCGTGCTTTATTTGCCCAGTAAATTTGATCTGTCTTATGGTGAGATGCTGGGTCTTTCGAGCGTGGGCCTTATCCTGTTTGGTGTGGGCTCGCTGCCCGCAGGCTGGTTTGGTGATCGGTGGAGTCAGGTGGGAATGCTTGTAATTTTCTTTATTGGGATTGGTGTTTCTACAGCATTCACCGGCTTGGCAACGAATACCACCAGTCTGTTTATCGGGCTGTCACTGATAGGTCTTTTTGCGTCGATCTACCATCCGGTGGGGATTGCCTGGCTGGTCGCGTGCGCGCGCCGGCAGGGCCTGGCCCTGGGTGTCAACGGCGCATTTGGCCATCTCGGCAGTGCTGTGGCGCCGGTGTTCGTAGGAGTGATGATTGATTATGTCTCCTGGAGAGCAGCCTTTGTGTTGCCCGGTGCCGCAGCAATTTTGACGGGGGCCTTGCTATGGGTTGCCTGGGCTCAGGGCTGGGTATCGGACCGCAATGCTGATCGTGTACCGATGCCAGCGCCTGCCCCTGGCGACTATCGTCGTGTATTTCTGGTGCTGCTCGTGACCATGGCTTGCAACGGTTTTGTATACGCCGGCATGATGAACACAGCGCCGAAGGTGTTCGAAGTGGGGTTAACGGTCACTTTTACGGATTCATACACGGGGATTGGGATACTCACCGGTACTGTCATCGGGTTATCATCAGTGTGCAGCTTTATCGGTGGCTGGCTAGCAGATCGCTATTCTCCGCGAAGGATCTACCTTGTGTTCTGGATGTTGCTGGTACCGGCATTGATACTGGTTGCGACCGCTTCGGGGTACCGTCTCATATTGGCGATGTTTTTAGCGATGTCGTTTCTGGTGACTTTTGCAGCGGCAGAGAATATGTTGGTGGCTCGGTACACGCCATTCAGATGGCGCTCGCTGGCATACGGTGCCCGATTTGTTCTGGCACTGGGCATCGGTGGTTTGACGGTTTATGTGGCAGGCGATCTGTTTGACCGGACCGGAACTTTTGGTGTGCTCTACCTGCTCTTTTCTGCTGCAGCTGTGGTCGCGGTTTTGTGCGCATTCTGGTTACCCAGCGCTGGAAGGGCGGTCCGAAAACAACCCGTTTCACTTTGAGCTAAGCTGACGCTTCGCAGCCGATGACCAGTTGACCTGATTCAAGAATTTTGAACGGATGATCAGTTAAATATGGTAGACCTGCTTGTGTTTGAGGAATCGTTGCCGCGGCTTAGCGAAGCGTTAGCACATCATGATGGCTTGCGGATTGTTTGCTGGCATACTGATGGCAGATTCTCACTGGGCGGTCAAACCGTTGATGCCGACGCCATTGAACCGGAAATCGGTTGGATCAGCTTCGATATCTTGGCCCGCGGAAAAATGAGAAAATATGTCGAGACCCTATTGCAGTTTGACAGCCTGCGTTGGGTCCAGACCGGGCATGCCGGGCTTGACGATCCCCTGTACAGTGCACTGGCAGAGCGCGGTGTACGACTGAGTAAGAGTTATGCACAATCGATCGCAATCGCAGAATACACCCTGGCATACGCCCTTTACTATTTTCAGGATATCGAGTTTCGACTGGCGTCACAGCGTGCAACCGAATGGAAAAGCAAGAGATTCAGGGAACTTTACGGCAGCCGCTGGCTGATTGTTGGTTTCGGCCATATCGGACGTCGTGTCGCACAACGAGCGCGAGCGTTTAACTGCCATATCACAACGCTGCGCCGTTCCGGTACCTCAGACCCAGCCGCAGATGAGGTCGTCGGCCGGGCGGAGTTGTCTACCACTCTGGCAAAAAGCGATGTAGTGGTGTTGGCGTGTCCTGAAAATACGGAGACTACCGGGCTTGTTGATGTGGCGTTTGTCACTGCCATGAAAAAAGGATCACTGTTGATCAATGTTGCACGCGGCGGTTTGATCGACGATTCAGCGTTGATAACCGGACTCGAACACGGTCGACCGGAGTTCGCGGTGCTGGATGCGTTTTCAGTGGAGCCGTTGCCGGTAGAGCATCCTTACTGGACACACCCGAATGTGATCATCACGGCACATATGTCCAATCGCGGCGATGGTACCTCGGGTCGGGGGACGGAACAGTTCCTGGATAATCTTCGTCGCTATCTGAAGGACGGAACACCTGATGATGAGGTCGATCCTCGATTTTTCATTGCGCCGACTTGACTCAATAGTTTGGCCTGGGGGCGATCATGCCGGTGTGCACCCTCGAATGTGGTCGATCAAGGAGAGACCGTCACTCGGACAAGTGTGTCCACGCCAGGCAACGTGCTGATCGGGCCGGACCAGGATCAAGGGGTGCGTGTATTCACCGTTGTCCGGCCGCGCGGTGATATCAAGAATGTGGAGTGGAAAGCGCCTGTGTTTGGCAGCTGCAGTAAGCGCTGTAGTATCCAGTGCAGGGTCGAGCCTCAATAGCGTGAATTCGGGACCCAGAAGGTCGTACAACGAGCGTCCAGACTCTAGATACAGATGTGGGAGGCGACAGCCGGGCAGCGTTGATGGTGTAAAGGTAGACATCGTGTAAGCGGGGGGTAATTCCGGTTCGTGAGCGATAATAGGTGAGTCGTCGTAGAAGTAGCCAAAGTTAAGTCCCGCGGCGCAGTACTGCTGAACGTTCAGTTCATAGGCGTAGCGACCCATTTGCTGCCGTACGCGCTCTCCTTCTCGCCCTGGTGCCTCAATGTTTCCAGGTACGGTACGTCTCTGCTTGACCATGGCGTGGGCATGATTCATTACAAAGCGGGAAACCTGTTCGGTAATGGGCAGGCGCTCTCGTTCGTAAGCATCCAGAATGGAGTCGGGTGCCCACTGGTTCAGTCTGGCGCTGAGCAGCCAGGACAGATTCACGGCGTCGGCAACGCCGGCATTCATGCCGTAGCCGGCATAAGGCACCCAGATATGGGCCGCATCGCCGCACAGAAATACCCGGTTTTTGCGAAAACGATCAGCCACCAGGCGTCTTCCGAACCAGTCTTCTCGTGCCAGGATGTCGTATTTGAACTCATCCTCGACACCGAGGATGGTTCTGATGGACCCGTCGCGATCAACCGATTCAAAGTCGGTTTCATCTTCGCGTAGGTAGTTGTGGACTATCCACAGTGATTGGCCGTCTATCGCATAGACATTGCCGGAACGCCGGGGGTTCAGAGATATGGTACTCCAGGCCGGTTTCTCGTTCTGCAAGTGGATCAGCTCAGCGGTATGAATGAAGCTGGACTGGCAACGCTGTAAAACAGAGTCACCGGCAAACTGGCTGCCAATGTTTTTGCGCACGGCAGATGAGCCACCGTCGCAGCCGATCAGGTATTCACAGGAAGCGCGACAGGTGTCGCCCGTTTCCAAGTCCTCTATGATGGCGACTACGCCATTATCGCTTTGTTCGAGGGCTATGAACTGGGACCGGCAGTGGATGGATATCTCGGCTGTTGTGGCAGCTTGTTCAAACAGAATTGGTTCAAGATAGATCTGGTTGATACGGTGGGGCGGCTCCGGGGTCGGCCACCCGGTGTCAGGCCCGTCAGTTGCAATGTAGCGATCACGTCTGCACGGTATGGGGATACGCGCGATTTCAATACCGGTAAATGTTGTGCGAAATGCCACATCGTTGGGATAATCAGTCGGTAATCCAGCGTCTCGGATGTTCTGAGATATTCCCAGGCGCCGGTATACCTCCATCGTGCGGGCGGACACGTGATTGCATTTTGCAGGTGGGGGTTCCCCGTGACCTCTGATTTCCACCACGGCTACTTCGATACCTCGCCAGGCCAGATCCAGTGCCAGGGTCAGACCGACAGGACCCGCACCAACGATGAGTACTGCTGCCTCTATATTGTTTGACAAGACACTTTCAACAGCTGTTTGGTTGTGCCGGACTCAGTTCAGCGTATCCATTGGCAGCGTCTTGTCCGGTGCCCACTCGCTGAGGGAAGCGTCGTATATGGAGACGTTATCGAACCCCAGCATGACTAAAAGCATCGCTGTTGCACTGGCGGCGATCCCTCCGCCACAGTAGGTCAGTATGCGATCTGCCTTATCCACGCTGATCTCAGTGAACATCGAAGCGATGTGTTCAGCAGGTAGAAACTCAGTAGTATTGCCGTCAACCAGTTCTGCGGTGGGTACATTAACCGATCCGCTGATGTGTCCAGGGCGCCCATAGTTACCAAATTCCCCCGCATCCTGGCCGGCGTGCTGTACACGGCGCAAAGCGTTGATAGTGCAGACTGTGGAATCATTGATGGCGTCGAGTACGTCATTTTTGGAAGCCATCAGCCCAGTCCGAGGCGTGGTTGTCAGTTGTGTCGGCGTATAGGTTGTTTGCTGGTTACTGACGGGCCGTTGCTCTAGTTTCCATTTCGTTAACCCACCGTCTAGGACGCGGGCATTGTCGAACCCTGCAATCCGCAACAGCCACCAGATTCTGGTTGCCCACTGGGGCGTCGTTTGGCTGTAGAGAACCACCTGAGATTCATCTCCGACACCAAGAGTGGCAAATGCTTGCAACAGCTGGCCGTTGTCGGGGCAGGTAAAGCGCAGGTTGCTATTTGTATCCGACAGGTCTTCCTGGAGATCGATAAAGGCTGCGCCGGGGATATGTTCCTTGAGGTAATCCTTAAGGCCCGACTGGACCCGGTATGGACCGGGCAGTGCCGGGTCATTCTGGTGGATCAGATGAGTCGTGCAATCGTAAATGCGCAGGTTAGGTTCAGCCAGATGCGAAGACAGCCAATCGGCATCTACCAGATAGTGTGAATTGACATACGCCATGGGGGTATTCCCTGAGGTGTTGATCGTTGCGTAGCTGAAACGTTACCACACACGGCTCAAGCGATGTCCATCAAGCTGGCGTAAGGACGGCCGGTTTGTTCCAGGCTAATGACCAGGTGGTAGTATGTGCGTCTTCTGGAATAGTGAGTCTTTGGGGCCGACGGGACAGTTCGAACCGCTGAAGAAGATGAGATTGTTTCTGCAGACATCTTTTGTAACAAGGTTGACGTAGTCGACAGATGAAGATCGATTACAACACAACCATCGAGTTGATATCCGGTCGCATCATCGATCTGTCCGAGTTTCGTGGCAAAGTGCTGTTGATCTGTAACACGGCCAGCCGCTGCGGGTATACCCCGCAATATGCAGAATTGGAGCAGCTCTACAGGTCATACAAGGAGAAGGGCTTGGAAATCCTCGGTTTTCCGTGTAATCAGTTTCGCCGGCAAGAGCCTGGTACTGGTGCGGAGATTCTGGATTTCTGCCAGCGTTACTACGATGTGAGCTTTCAGATGTGTGCCAAAATTCGCGTAAATGGTGAGGGTGCACATCTGCTTTTCCAGCGGCTCAAAAAAGCCCGGCGGGGTCTTTTGGGATCACAAAGAATCACTTGGAATTTCACCAAGTTTCTGGTCGGTCGGGATGGGGAGGTTCTGGCACGATATGGAACGAGACGATCACCCAGCAGTTTGGACAAGGCGATCGAAAAGGCTCTATAAAGATTAGTGTTCCCAATAATGGCTTGTAAGAAGGTATGTCTGGATTCATCGGGGGTCTGAACGATCTGTAGATGTTAGACATAGAATTCAACCACAAAGGTTACAAAACAAGATGATTGATTTACTTGAGATTGCACAAACTGAGGCAGATGGGGGTGATCTTCTGGAGGCATTGTCGGCGCTGTTTCAGACCAGCGATGTTCGACCGGCAGGTTATCCCGATGCGTTGATCTGGCAGGGCGGTTTACATGATGGAAAGATTAATCCCGTCGCGCACGCCTTGACGGATGCCTATGCATTGATTGGCACCATTGCTGCTGTAGACGTTTTGGGACTGCCCTACTATGCAGTACCGATGTGGGCACAGTACCGTCACGACCATAATCTTGAGCCGCTGGCCTGGTTCGGAAACATGTCCTGTACCTCAATCAAGTGGTCAACAGCCGGTGACGTCTATGTTGCTGATGGCCAGGGCGGCAAAGTTGTGGTGATGGGAAAGTCAGGCAATGCAGCGTTGCGAACCCAGGCTGGGGTCTACTGCAACGTGAGACCGTACGGTTGCATCACAGTTGTGCGCTGCATGCCGTGCCTTCCGTATTCCCAGGATCGGGCTGTGTTTGATGTCGATGCCCAAACCGGTGTCATCCATTCGGAAATGAACACCCCAGGTATTCAGATGGCGTATGCCAACCGTCGATTTCTGCAGATGGTCCATGAAACCGGTCGACTGGGACGGGTTGCCATGAAACCAACCCAGGCAATGGAGGACGGAGTCAACGCCGGATTGCTGTCCTGGATGCTGCAGGACACGCAATTCAAGATTGGCCGGAAGTTCACCGTTGATGGTTATGTTGAATATCGTGAGCAGGTTGATCGGATCGTGTCGCTGCTGCCAGAAGACTTCAAGGCCGGTATGGAGTCTTGGGGCGGTCAGATCGAAATGCATATCGCCGACACTAATTATGGACTGCTGCTCTGGGACCTGATCGAAAACCGTGAAGTGATTGTGCTGGCGACCGACCTCGATGGTGATCGGTTGACCGACCTGTTGGCCGATGTATCTGAACCTTTGCGCCGGTTCGGTCAAATTGTGATCGACAAGCTGGGGTCCGAAGCTCGCATGGATGACTTGTGGGGTGAGCTTGGCTACACCACTGGTAACGGTAGGGATATGACATCTATTATGTACAGGATGGAAGGTCCACCCATTCACGAACAAACGCTTGGATCAGCGGACGCCATGTTACTCCGCCTGCTAGACGGTGATGAATCCGTGGGCGGGACGAAAAAACCCTACGACCCAAGAATCCACTTTGTATTGATCCGGGATGCTTACATAGACGCAAATCCCGGCAATGCTGCACTTCATGACTGGCTGGATGAAGCACTGAACGTGTTCGACAGGGTTTATGCTGACGACCGACCTGGATTTCTAGAAGGCTACGGCGAACTTAAGAACCAGATTAGGCCCTGGGGCACCTAGCGCAATAGCGTGGTTGTTGCTGTGCGATTTACGGATGAGGTGGTTTAGCAAGATGAAGAATCTCGGCCCTGAATTTTACACGGATTCTGCACTCTATGAGCGCGAGCGCCGGGTGATCTTCTGGAATACATGGCAGTTGCTGGGACCGGTCACATATCTCTATTCGGCAGGGGATTATCTGGCTACAGAGATTGCCGGGGCCAAGGTATTCGCCATCCGTGACAATGACGGGAAACTGCGTGCATTTCGCAATGTCTGTCGTCACCGGGGCGCCCGACTGTTGCCGGAAGGGCAGGGCAACTGTAAGCGTATCCGATGTCCCTACCACAGCTGGGTCTATAGACTGGACGGTAGCCTAGAGCGTACACCGTGGTTTGGCGACGATCCGAAATTTGATCCAGCTGACTGGCCGCTTGACGAAATTTATGTCGACGTATGGCGCGGCCTGGTGTTTGTTGCCCTGGATACGGATCGTACTCTGGAGAGCCAGCTTGCAGCCGTTATCGGCGAGCTGGCCTTGGAACCGATTGAAACCTATCAGCCCGTGGCACAACATCGGTTGGTGTTTGATGCCAACTGGAAAGTCTACACGGACAATTTTGTAGAGGGCTATCATATTCCCACCATACATCCCAGTTTCTTTGAGGCTATCCAATTTGAACAGTTTGAGACCACCGTGCATGACAACATGGTGCGTATGTCTGCACCGGCACAAGACAAACTTTTTTATCGGGGCAGATGGTTGTGGATGTGGCCCAATTGGACCTTGTCTGTGTTCGACGGCGGCATGAACACCTCCCGGGTAAATCCAGTCGGACCCGCGCAGACCGAACTGATTTACGAGTTCTATTTCTGTGATGAGAAGCGGGTGGACAAATCATCATGCCAGGAAGTCATCGCACAGAATCTGGCTGTTATCGAGGAAGATTTTGAAATCTGTGTTCAGACGCATAAAAACTACGCCTCAAATGCATATGTGCCGGGGCCGTTGAGCCACAAGCAGGAAGCCGGCGTACACTGGTTTCAGTCAAAACTCAGAGATTTGTTGGTACCTGACTGAGTAGATCACCAGCCTGACTGTTGGCCAGTTGATTTTTCGCTAGGGTGATTCAGAAGATCCAGCGGTTGTTCTTACGATAGTCCTGTTCAAACGCCTCGATCGCGGTCTGATGTTCAAGCGTCATGCTGATGTCGTCCAGCCCGTTAAGCAACCTGATCTTGTCCAGTGAGTCGATATCGAAGTTGTAACTTTTCTGATTCGGGCCTGAGACGACCTGTTCCTCGAGGTCTATGGCTATGGTCGCGCCAGGGGATTCGTGCAGCTGTAGCCGGATGTGATTGCAATTTGCAGCAGAGAGCCTGACAGGAAGCAAACCGTTTTTGATGCAGTTGCTGTAGTGAATATCACCAAAAGTTGGTGCAATTACCGCACGGATGTGATTGGCCATCAATGCATTGACGGCAGCCTCTCGTGATGAACCACAACCCCAATTTATGTCACATACCAGAATCTGTGCATCGCTGTAAGGGATCTGATTGAATATGAAGCCGGTTTCAGTATCGTCGGCATGAAATCGGAGGTCATGAAGTAGAAAGCGGGCATAGGCCGGATCATCCTTTGCTCGGCGTAGAAAGCGGGCTGGAATAATCTGGTCGGTATCACAGTTGGGAATATCAATCGGAACAGCAACAGCTGAGAATCTGAGGAATGGTTGCATGGGTGCTAACTGCTGAGTTGTCGACTGTCTGTGAAACGCCCAGTGACAGCTGCGGCTGCTGCCATTGCCGGGCTGACCAGATGGGTGCGGCTTCCCATGCCCTGACGTCCTTGAAAATTTCGGTTGCTGGTCGATGCACAGCGCTGACCTGGTAAAAGCACGTCACCGTTTATAGCCACGCACATAGAGCAGCCCGGTTCTCGCCACTGGGCACCTGCATCAATAAATATACGATCAAGTCCTTCTCGTTCAGCTTCGCTTTTGACCAGGCCGGAACCAGGTACGACAAGTGTAGGCACGACCACACATCTGCCTTTGAATACTTCTGCAGCTTGCCGTAGATCTTCAATCCGGCTGTTTGTGCATGAACCAATGAATACTCTGTCGATTTCGATCTTGTTGATCGGCGTGCCGGGTAAAAGGTCCATATAAGTGAGCGCAGATTCCATGTTGGCTCGGATTGACAGGTCCGTCTCGGAGGTTGGATCTGGGACCACATCGCTGATACCCACACAGAATTGCGGACTGTTACCCCAGGTTACAGTCGGCTCTATTGCAGCAGCGTTTATGTTGATCTCTTTGGCGAAGACTGCTGTATCGTCGGAAGGTAGCGTTCGCCAATAAGCCATGGCTTCTTCCCATTTTTCGCCAGTGGGTGCGTGGGGTCGACCATAAACGTACTCCAGGGTCTTGTCATCGGGCGCAATAATGCCAAACCGGGCACCAGCCTCGATGGTCATGTTGCTGATTGTCATGCGACCCTCTATAGACAGCTGTCGAATTGCTGAACCGGCGTATTCGATCGCATAACCAGTGCCACCAGCGGCGCCAATGTGCCTGATGATGGCCAGAATAATATCTTTTGCACTGAGCCCAGGACCGAGCGTTCCGTCTACCGTGATGCGCATATTCCGCGGTTTTCGCTGCCACAAAGTTTGGGTCGCCAGTACATGCTTGACCTCAGTTGAGCCAATACCGAATGAGAGACAGCCCAGTGCACCGTGGGTAGAGGTGTGAGAGTCGCCGCAGACCAGTGTTAGGCCCGGTAGGGTGATACCCTGTTCGGGTCCGACAACATGGACAATGCCATGGCGCGGGTCGGTCATGTCGAAATGAGTAAAGCCGATCCGATCGGCCGCCCTCTGAAGACCGGCAATCGTATCGTGCATTTCGCCCTGTGGTATGTCGGTCAGTTTCTTGGCAGTGGTGGGAACACTGTGGTCTGGTGTCGCGAACAGCTGATCGGGATAACGGATTGTCTGTCCGGCGGCCTGTAGTTCATCGAACGAGCGGTAATGAAGATCATGGATAAGCTGTCGATCGATGAACAGCAGTGCATCTCCCGATTCACGCGCAACGATTACGTGCCGGTCAAATATTTTTTCGAACAGCGTTTTACCGTTAGATCTTGGGGTATTGACCACAATTGTGCTCCAAAGGAATTTATCAGGACACCGCTGAGCCGGTTTTCGGTTGCTTTTCAACATAGGCGTAGACCGCTTCAGCTGTCGCTACGAGCGTGCCTTGATCATCTGTCACTCGAGCGGAAGCAAAGTACAGCCGACGTCCTGCCCGGATAAGTTCTGCGGTGGCCCTGAGCAGACTGCCCTTGGGCCGGTTGATGAAATTAATGTTCAGAGAAACGGTGACATTGCCCCGGCGTCGGCTGGGATCCGGTTCGTATATGCCGCAATAACCAGTCACAGCGTCGATCATTGTGGCGATGATACCGCCATGCAGGCCACCTTGTCGATTCTTATGCCGGTCATCCAGTTCGACTTCAAGTACGGCATAACCCGAATGCCATTCAACCAGCTGAAAGCCCAAAAGGTCATTCAATCCGCCGGTCATATTTGTAGGTATCGGTTTGGTCATTTTGGTCTATCCATGCAGATGCATTGCCGGCTACTCAGCTAATCGAGATGGTCAACACGGGTAGGCATACCGTGCCGTTATCAACTGCGGCTGGTTGAGGCAGCAAGGTGACTGGCTGCCTCGGGTCGTTTAACCAGGACATCTGTCTCGCGGGCAATGAATCTAGAAATCTTGTCGGGTGAATAACCCATTAGAGCAAGGCCGGTGGTGGCTGTTGCTACTTCTCGGTAATCAGAAATTCTGCCATCACGCAGCTGACAAATTGCAACGCCCTCAAAGATGGCTCTTTGCTCTTGGAAATCAGGCAGTCGGGAATCGTAACTGAATACATAACGTGCATAACCCATATTCCGTTGTTCTACCGGCTCAAAGATATCCCACTTAAAGTTTTCGCCATCACGGTGGAAATAATCCTCAATCATCCGAGCGATGTCTCGGCCTGTGAAGTTCCCATAGAAGACGTCGTGATATACCCCGTCAGCAGTAAAGCAGTCGGCAACCGTTGCGCCATTGCCCTGAACAGCCGCACGGGTCATTTTCTTGATTAATGATTCAAAGTTCATCGAACTTCTTGCTCAGTATGTTCGAACCAAAGTGACCATAATGTTACAGTTTTCGCAGTATGGGTGTCGCCGTAAAGGCAAGCAGGATGACAAGCAGCACACCAGAACCATTGAGGTAGAGAGCGGGCCCGATGCCAATGGCGGTTACGAGAAAACCCATTTCGAGTTGGCCCAACGGGGCTGAGCCTATCGCGAACATCCATGCTCCCATCGACCGGCCCCTCAAATGATCCGGCACACACGACTGCATCATACTCTGTGTGAGGATGTCCCAGGCTGATATCATTGCTGAGACGACGGCAAGCGTCAGTAGTACAGTGGGAATATCTGAAACATGTCCCAGTGCGATAATGCTGATTCCAAGGAGTAATACGCAGATACCATAGATTCTGATGCGTCTTTTCTGCGGTGATACGGCGAATAGTAATAATCCAATCAGTAGGCCGCCAGATGCCTGGGCGGCATGCATCAGGCCGAGACCATCAGCTCGCAGGTCCAGACGAGATGTTGCCATTGCTGGTAGCGCACTGGAGTAGGAGGTGCCGAATAATTCGATACCTGCGGTGACCAGAACCAGCATTAGTAGCACTCGGTTTACTCTGAACTCTCTGACGTAGTCGCTGAGGTTTTGCCACAAAGGGGTGTTATCAGCAGCAACACGCTGATTTCTTGACCGTATTCCGGTGAGCGCTCCCCCAGCTGCTGTATGCATCAATGCCATCAGTATCAGGGCAACTGCCACACCGAAACGGTCTGTGAGTACCCCGATCGCAATTGCGCCGATCAGCATGCCTAGACGGCTTGCGACGCTGATACCCGAGAGGGCTCGAGTCGCTTGTTGCCGTCCGGCAAGGTCATAAGCAAGTGCCAGCCGAACTGGGTTCTTAATAGCTCGTAGGCTGCCCAGTACCAAGGTCAGTACCAGAACGAGGGGTGCTTGCGGGGTTTGATAAACGAACAGTACTGAAAACAGGATGATTAATCCGGCAGCGCCAAAGTCGAGACTCTGAAGAAGTCCACGACGCGGAAACCGATCGGCTATCCCGCCACCGATGATGCCAAATATGATGTTTGGTAGGTAGTAGAGTGCAAATGCGATGCCGACCCAGCTCGAACTTTGTGTTGCATCCAATACCAGCCAGCCAATCAGTACATAATCGCCGCCCATGCTGACAGCATTGAGAGCGCTATTGCACCACAGTCTGCGGTAAGGAGCCGATCGAAAGAGTGCGTTCACGTCAGGCTCTGCCGTACGGAAGGCATTTTAAGACAGTGCTTAATCCTCTAGCCGAACGGCTGTCACGCTGATTTCAATCAGCATATCGCCATGTAAGTCGACACCAATGCAGACCCTTTGCGGCCAATGCTGTGGATCGTCACCCAGCCAGTCACACCAGATGCGATCCATCGCGGATTTATTGACCATGTTCGTCAGGTAGACCTGTGCAGATACGATCTTTGATCGATGTGACCCTTGCTCCTGCAGGAGGTTGTCCAAGGCCGCTAGCGTTTGTGTTGTCTGCTCTTCGATTCCAACCGTCGTGTCTTTGGCGGTGCCGACTGCCCAGACAAGGTCTTTATACGCTGAAGATGCATTCCGGCCGATATATCGGCCTCTGACTCGTGTGATCATGTGTGTATTATTCGATTTTGGTACAAGAATCAGCTGCTGACCGGCTTGACTGGCGATAAAGTGATCTCGGTGATGTAGCAGTGATGCGCGGGTTGATGAAAGAACTTATTCTATACGCCGACACAAGCACTCATAAATAAAATCATGCGCAGCTCTTGTGTTTGGAGGAAAATACGGCCTTGTTTCCGCCGGCTCACCCCAATGGCAGGCCACTGGCTTCGCAATTCGGTTAGCTTGGATCAGACATGACCCTGTGAGTGAATCCGTAATCCCTCTGGCGGATTTCTAACACAAGCTTTACGGCCCAGAGAATTTGTCCGCACAGAAAACGTTCAGCCCGCATTCCTGGAAGGATTTGCGTCTTCAAGGGCTGATATCGGTGATCGGCTGTGTCTGCCTATTTGGCATGACCTTCAGTCTGTATAGTCCATTGTTGTCACTGATTCTCGAGCAACGTGGTGCCAGCAACTTTCTGATTGGCAGTCTGGCGACAACCCCGGCGATTGGCGTGATGCTGGGAGCGTTCTTCGTGCCGTTGTGTTTGAAAATGGCAGGTGGAAGAACCCTGTTACTGATAGGCGTTTTTGTCGAAATATTCCTGATCGTCTGGTTGATGTTGACCGACAAGGTGTTGGTCTGGTTTGTGATCAGATTTCTCGGTGGTATTTCCGGCAGCATCGTTTTCATCGTTTCAGAAACCTGGCTCAATGACATCACGCCCGAACGGCTCCGGGGTCGAGTCATCGGGCTATACAACACGATGCTGGGTTTAAGTTTTGCGATCGGGCCAGTGGTATTGGCCATGACGGGTATTCAAGGTCAATTACCATTTCTGGTCGGGATCGGACTGATGTCGGTAGCGATTGTCCCGCTGCTGCTGGTCAAGAGCTATTCGCCAGACGAGTTAGATACACCCACGTTCAACATAGTGAGTTTCATCAAAGTAGCGCCTTTGCTGGTCATCGCTTGTTTCGTGGTGGCGTTCAAAGATATGGCCAGCGTTGGGTTGTTACCTGTCTATGGTGTGAGAAGCGGTTTATCAGATGCTACAGCAGCATTGATGTTGTTTTTTGCTGCCATTGGCGGTGCGGTGCTGCAGTTTCCCATTGGTTGGTTAGGAGATTACTTCAGCCGTGTCGGAGTGATGGTCTTGTGTGGTTTGGTGGGTATCGCCGGAGCAGCGGTGCTGCCATTCGTAGTCACAGTGCCTTGGCTGTTGTTTCTGACCTTGTTTATCTGGTTGGGCTTTTTCGCTGGTGTGTACACCATTGCTTTGACGCTGGCTGGGCAATGGTTTCGTGGTACCGAACTGGCTATAGCTATAGCGTCATTCGGCGTGTTCTGGGGAATGGGCGGATTGGCTGGACCAATCATCGCCGGCTACACCATGGATTTGTGGGGCACACATGGATTTCCACTGGTGATGGGAGTTGTCGCAACCTTATTTGTCGCTTTCTGTATGGTGCCGGGTTGGCGACGAGCACCGAGGACCGCTGCTGTGGTCAGATCAACGCGATGATACGGGGTATGGACACAGTGATCCGAATCGGATGGGTGCTCGTGGCTGGCGGCACGATCGGTGTTGCGACAGCGGGAGGTACAGTCGGATTTATCTGGATTCTGAATTTCTGCTACGCCCACTTGCTGGGTTCCGGTGACAATCATGGTGGACTCCAGTCCGGATTAGCTGGCTTGCTGCTTTTTGCGATTCCGGTCATCGGCGGTCTGTTGGTAGGCGGTCTTCGTGCTCGGTTGCCGCGGGGAAGCATTCAAGGCCCGGCAGATGTTGTCGAATCAGTTCAGACTTTCAGGGGGGGGATACCAATGTCGGTCGGCGTCCGATCGGTTACTGCCAGTTTAGTGGGCCTAGGGGTAGGCGCATCGGCAGGTCAGTATGGGCCGTTGGTTCACCTGGGCGCTACAGTGGGATCAGCCATTTCCCGCTTCATGGGTCAGGGTGCTTGGGTAGGTAGTACAGGTATCGCCTGTGGCGTTGCGGCAGCTATTTCGACGGCTTTTACCGCGCCCATAGCGGGTGTTCTGTTTGCCCACGAAGTGGTATTGCGTCATTTCTCACTCCGCGCTTTTGCCCCGGTCACAGTTTCAGCAATCGTCGGTTATATCATCGCAGGACCGGTTCTTGGTCAACGTCCCTTATTAGCTTTGTCAGCCAGTACCGTGGGAAATGTCGCGGATTACGTTCTATTCATTGCTCTCGGTCTTGCAAGCGCAGTTCTCGCTGTTGTCTTTATGCGTTTAATGTTATGGACTGAACGTCGCGCTTTTGATTTGCCTGTGCCCTCGATTCTGAAACCTGCATTGGCAGGAATTCCGGTCGGACTGTGCCTGATTTGGCTCCCTGAAGTCACAGGAATCGGAATCGGCACCATGCATTCGACACTTGAAGGAAATGTATTTGGTATGGGCGACCTCGTCATAATTCTGATAGCTAAGTTGGTGCTCACGGCAGTGTGCGTTGGGTTTGGGCTTGCGACTGGTGTGTTTACACCTGCATTAGTAATTGGCCTTCTTTTTGGTGCTTTGGTTGGCGAAGGGTTAGCTATAGTATTGGAATCCGGACATTCTGGCCTCGGAATTTTTGCAGTGTGCGGCGCTGTAGCTGTAGCCAGTCCAGTAATTGGTGCTCCACTTTCCGCAATTCTGATCGTGTTTGAGCTAACGCGGAACTACGAACTGACGACGGCAGCCATGCTGAGTGTGGTTTTTGCAAACCTGGTGTCGTATCGAATATTTGGACGGTCCTGGTTTGATCGTCAACTCCTCAATCGTGGTGTTGATATTAGTCGGGGACGCGATTATCTACTGCTGCAAACTCAACTGGTTGAGGAGTTGATGGATTCACCGCTGGTGACTGTTCTGGGCTCTGAGTCTCTGGCCGACGTGTTGACACAAATGGATGGTCAGACCCGGAATCTGGCCTGGGTAGTCGACAGTCAACATGTCTTGACTGGAACTCTTCGTTACGAGGCTATACGCCTACTGTTGATTGACCAGCCAGATGCTGCTGATTGGCCTGTGTCCCAAGCTGCCGTGTCAACCAGCGCTGTTCTGTTCCCCGAAACAGATCTGGCTACCGCAATGCAACAAGTTGCGAACCAGAGCCAGGACTGGATAGCCGTGGTCGAGGGTGGTCAACACCGGCGTTTCCTGGGAGTTATTTCTCGCGCAAAGATTGTCACAACCTACCAAGCGACCCTAGACCGTATAAGGGAAGAAGAACAGGCCTCAGCTTAACTTTGATGTGGCTACGAGCCTGAATTCTGGACCTGTACCTGGCAACTGAGCCCCGATTGTGAAACGTAAGATTTGGTTAGAGTTAGCAGGACTGTTTCGGCTGGGTCTCCCCATCATTTTTACCCAGCTCCTGCAGGTCAGTCAGGGGACAATTGCCATCATCATGATGGGTCGAGTTGGCTCACGAGAACTCGCCGCTGTCGGTCTGGGCGCTTCATTTTGGGTATTCGTCTGGTTGGGGTGTATGGGTCTGTTGATGGGACTATCCCCCACCATTGCCCAGCACCAGGGGGCAGGAAGACACCGCGAGATGCGTGATGATTTTCAGCAGGGCCTGTGGATGGCGCTGATGATTGGACTGCTGGCATTAATTCTGATGCGCAATATTGGTGGAGTAATGGATCTCATCGGCGTCGATCCACAGGTCATTCCGCTGGTGAAAAGTTATCTGAGAATCGGGTCATGGTGTATGCCCGCAGTATGTGTGTATCTTGTGATGCGGTTTTTCTGTGAGGCAACTGGAAACTCCAGGCCGATGATGGTGATTCAGATTATTGTTCTGCCACTTGTGGTGTTGGGATACTGGGTGCTGATTTATGGAAATCTAGGATTTCCCGCACTGGGAGTTGATGGCGCTGCACTGATGTTTTCCGCAGGCATGATCCTGACTGCAATCTTAATGGGCGGTTACATGTTGGCTACCTCGCAATATCGCGCTCTGGGTTTGTTTGACGGACTGACGCTTCCAGTGTCGGCCCGACTGGGTGCACTTTTCCGGCTGGGTATACCGATTGCATTATCGCTGGTACTCGATTCGGGTTTCTACAGCGCGATGAATCTGCTGATGGGTCGATTCGGTCATGTCGCGCTGGCCGCTCATCAGTTGGTCATTAATTTCGCGACCGTTATTTTTATGGTTGCTGTCGGAATATCAAGCGCTATCATGGCTCGGGTCGGGCAGTCCGTAGGTAGTGGAAATATAGCTGAAGTCAGATTCAGAGGCTGGCTAGGAATCGCAACAGCGACCGTACTTACACTGCCTTCAGTATTGTTCATGGTGACTTATCCAGAAATAATTGTCGGTATCTATACCAGTGATCCACAAGTTGCAGACATTGCAGTATCGTTGTTGTTGGTGGCAGCAATGTTTCAGTTATTTGATGGTCTTTACATGGCCGGTGCAGGTGCTTTGAGAGGGCTGAAGGACGTCAATGCGGTGATGTGGATTTCGGTCTTGTCGTACTGGGCAATTGGATTTCCTATCGCGTGGATAATGGGTATGAATTGGGGACCGATTGGCCTTTGGTACGGTATGGTGCTAGGGATCGGACTTACAGCGGTTCTTTTGGGTTGGCGGTTCGAGGTAAAGTCGCGCAAGCTTATAGCACGCCATGTCTATTGAAGCTGACAATATCGACAGATGGACAGTCGTCGAAACGATCCGTGAAGGCGGTGGTACTCGTGCGCGTGTCTTGAGAGTGAAGCTGGGTGATCGGAATGCTGTACTAAAAGACCATGCAGGCTGTGATCCTTTGTTTTCAATGCTGATAGGGCCAATCCTAGCGCGCCGGGAATCTAAGGCATTGACATGTTTGTCGTCCGTTGACGGAGTGCCGTTACTAATAGGACGTCGTGGATCGCGGGCGCTGCTCATGGAGTGGTTCAATGCGGTACCCTTTAAAACGCTTCAACGCGATACAGAATTCTGGAAGCAGTTTTTCATTACACTGGAACAAACTCTGGCTGCGATACATCAATCAGGCGTTGCCCATTGCGATCTTCGAAGCCTGAACAATGTGTTGGTAAACGAAGGCGGGGAGGTTTTTATAGTTGATTTTGTTGCTTGCTGTTTCGAGGGCCGCCGCTGGAATCTGTTATCGCGCGCGGTGTTCCGCCGCTTTTGTCGTGTTGACCGGGATGCCGTACTAAAACTCAAACAACAAGTGGCACCCGAGTTGCTCTCGGACGAGCAGTGGAACAGGATCAAGCATGTCGGGTGGTTCGCCCGTGGTGCGCGGAATACTGGTAAGCTGATTCGGCGTTTAAGTCGGATCCTACTCACCCGTTGATCAGGTCGCAGAATACCCCACCGCCGATCAGTCGACTGTCATCGTACAACACCAGTGCCTGACCGGGTGTAATGGCCCTTTGAGGCTGGTCGAATGTAATCTCGATTCTGTCCGGGCCGACACTGGACAACGTGCACGCCTGATCGGCCTGGCGATAGCGGGTCTTGGCCGAACAGCGAAACGGAAAGGCCGATGGATGGTCTTCCACCCAGCTGAGCTCTTCTACCTGTGCAGAGTTCCGCATCAATGCCGGGTGATCGTGCCCCTGCACAACACGAAGTACATTACTACACATGTCTTTGGCGGCAACGTACCAGGCGTCTCCAGGGCCGCCAATATCCAGGCCGTGACGCTGGCCTAGGGTATAGAACCACAATCCCTGGTGCTGACCGACCACGGTGTTGTCCAGTGTACGGATCTGCCCGGGGCAGGGGGGCAGATAACGTGAGAGAAAGTCGGTGAACCGCCGTTCTCCGATAAAGCAGATGCCTGTGCTGTCTTTTCGGTCTGCATTTGGCAGCCCGAGCGACCGCGCTTTCTGGCGTACTTCAGATTTCAGCATGGCGCCAATCGGAAATAAAGTGTGTTGCAGTTCGGCCTGGCCGAGGGTATAGAGGAAATATGACTGGTCTTTACATGGGTCATTTCCTTTGAGCAAAGAGAGAGTGGCCCGGTTTGAATCAATTTGAGCATAGTGACCGGTTGCAATGTACTTGGCGCCGAGTCGATCGGCATGGTCCAGAAACTCTCGAAATTTTATTTCTCGATTGCACAGTACGTCGGGGTTGGGTGTGCGTCCAGCTTGGTACTGTTGAAGAAAGATCTTGAAAACTCTTTCCCAGTATTCGTGTGAAAAGTTAACGGTATGCAGGGGAACGTCCAACTGCCGGCAAACACGCTGTGCGATTTCAAGATCCTCAGCTGCGGCACAGTAAGATTCGTCGTCGTCTTCCTCCCAGTTCTTCATGAACAGTCCGATGACGTCGTGGCCTTGCTCCTTAAGCCGCCAGGCTGCAATCGATGAATCCACACCACCGGAGATCCCTACGACAACAGGCGTGTTCTTTTCAGGCATCATTCTTGATGGCGTTCTAGGCCATCTAGTTGTCTTTTCGGTGCCTGAAGAATGCCCACCGAAGGTCTACCCATTCAGTACTTTTTGCAATATAGGGCAGCATTCCGTTATCCTGAAACCAGCTGTCTACGACGTAATTCACAGCGCTGCCTACCTGTTCTACCTGGGCAGCCCAATGGGCATCGAGCAAAGACCCACGGTATGCCCGGTCAATGACGCGGTGCCAGTGCAGATGCCCTTGTTGTTCAAACAGAGTAAGGTACGTTGTCGTATTGATCGACTCGTCAATACAGTCCATCTGACCGGTCATGTCGACAGGGTGTTTTTCGAGATTCATGCCTTTATCCAGGTGGGTCGGGGTATAGCGACTGACCACGACCTCCATCCAGCCAATTGCTTGACGAATCTGCTGGCGCTCGTCTTCTGGTGTTGTCGCAGATCCATCGAACCAGTCGACCACGCTACGCCACTCGGCGGGAGTAATACTGACTATCTGGCGAATCTTGCAGGAAAAGCCGTAGCACACGGGTAGCGTGAGTTCTTTGGCATGCGATCGGACCGGTAACACCAGCGTGCCGCAGATGCACAGACATACCAGCAGGGCGCTGGCAAGGCGCGCGTTCATCAACAGGCTACCCGGTAGAACTTAAATTGTTGGCGCTGTCTCGCCGAAAAGTACTCCTGGACCACCGTTACGCTCGTGAAACATGGAAACCAGCGCATGTTGAGGGTCCTTTGTGGGGTCTGGAAAGTGCACAACGTGGTCTGATTATAAAGCTTTATCTGATGGTGGCGATTTTGTTCAGTGGCCAGTCTCTGGGCTGAAGACATCGATTATCCCCGGTGCCAAGATTTCAAGAAACTGTCGAATGGCGGCAGACAAGTACTTTTTCTTACGAACGACAACACCGTAACTGCGGTCAGGAAAAAAGCGTTGGAGCGACACTTTGCTCACATCCTCGCTTCCGGTAAGGCAGATATCAGTAACGATAGATATACCCAGTCCGAGTTCAACATATTTCTTGATCACTTCCCAGCCCCCAGCCTCCAGCGTGACCGAATAGTTGACATTATGTTGTCGAAATACGGTATCGACGATGCGCCAGGTGGCAAGATGTCGCGGTGGAAGAATCAGACCGTACGGGCCGATGTCTTTAAGCCTTAATCTTCCGGGTTTTTTCTGTGCGAGCAGATGCCCCAGCGGGGTGATCAGCATCGTTTTGTAGTTAACAATCGGGTGGTACACCACATCGTCAGGTACCTCAAGCATGGAGCCGACGGCAAAATCAGCGTTATCTGCCCGAAGCATTGCCATACCGTCCTGGCCGGTCACATTATGGAGTTTGATCCTAATCCCAGGGTAAGCTTCTGCAAAAGCCTTTACCGGTTCGGGCAGCAGATACTGTATCGTTGATTCACCGGCGGCAATGTTGATCTCACCTGAATCGAGTTGCCCCAGTTCACTGGCAAAATCTTCACCGATCGAGTCTATTCCATCGACAAGCGGAAGCGCGATCTCGAGAAGCGCCTGCCCTGCCTGGGTCAGGCGAATTTGTGGGCCACGTCGTTCAAACAATGTACAGGCGAGTTCCCGTTCCAGCGCCTGAATCTGAAGAGACACGGCGGGCTGGCTGATGAACAGTCTCTTGAGTCGACACATCAATTAATTGACGGAGATGAAGGTATGAAAACGCTGCTGGCTGCTGCTGAAGCGATCGAGAAGGACTGGAGGGAAAACCCACGCTGGAAAAACGTCCGACGGGATTACACGGGATCTGATGTGGTTCGACTCAAGGGGTCTGTCCAGATCGAGTACACGTTTGCCAGGCTCGGTGCCGAGAAATTGTGGCGCAGGGTTAACACGGAGGATTTTATCCCTACCCTGGGTGCTTTGACGGGTGGTCAGGCAGTGCAGCAGGTTAAAGCCGGTGTCAAGGCGATTTATCTGTCCGGCTGGCAGGTCGCTGCGGACGCCAATCTGGGTGACACCATGTATCCCGATCAGTCTCTCTACCCGGTTAATTCGGTGCCCTCTGTTGTGAGACGGATCAACAATGCTTTCAAGCGGGCAGACGAGATCCAAAGCGCCAGTGGTGTCGGCAATGTGGACTATTTTGTGCCCATCGTGGCCGACGCTGAAGCTGGTTTTGGTGGCGTCCTGAATGCGTTCGAGCTGATGAAGGCCATGATTGATGCGGGCGCCGGTGGTGTCCACTTTGAAGATCAACTTGCGTCTGTCAAAAAGTGTGGACATATGGGTGGTAAGGTACTCGTGCCGACACAGGAGGCTGTTCAGAAGCTGACAGCAGCTCGTCTGGCGGCCGATGTCTGTGGAGTACCGACAGTGTTACTCGCCCGTACCGATGCCAATGCTGCAGCGCTGTTGACGTCTGATGTGGACGAGTCGGATCGAAGGTTCATGACGGGTGAACGGAGTACTGAAGGTTTTTATGTCACTCGCCCCGGTCTCGACCAGGCTATTGCCAGGGGCCTTGCCTATGCACCTTATGCAGACCTTATATGGTGTGAGACTGCAGTACCGGATTTGGACGAAGCCCGGCAGTATGCCGAAGCCATCAGGCGGGACTATCCGGATCAATTGCTGGCCTACAACTGTTCACCATCTTTCAACTGGAAAAAGAATTTGGACGATGCAGCGATATCAAGGTTCCAGCGAGAACTGGGAGCAATGGGCTACAAATACCAGTTCATTACACTGGCTGGTATACACAGTATGTGGTATCACATGTTTGACCTCACGGCGAATTATGTTCGTGACGGTATGAGCGCTTATGTGGAAATGGTCCAGGAAAAGGAATTTGCGGCCGCGGATCGGGGTTACACATTTGCCAGTCATCAGGCCGAAGTAGGTGCTGGTTACTTCGACGATGTCACAAATGTTATTCAAGGCGGTCAGTCATCAGTGACGGCGATGGCTGGGTCAACAGAAGAGTCGCAGTTCGCCACCGGCTAAAAGAATATGTCCGGGCGGGGCAGAAAACGGCTGAAACGCTCACTGGACTGTATCAACCACAAAACCGGTGACGGGGTAACCTGTCACCGGTTTTTCAGAAAAACTGGCTGGAGATCTGTAAATAGCTTGAGCATTGGTATGCTAAACCACTATCATTTACCCTTAAGGATTGAGGCAGATTTCTTTCTAATGAGACAATCGGGTACTACTGATGAGTGACAGTAAGGAAATTCAGCGTTCGGACGGCCTAGTCGTAGAAGAAGCCAAACCCAAGCTGAAGCGACCTCAGCTCTTTCGTGTAGTCCTGATCAATGATGACTACACACCCATGGAATTTGTTGTGATGGTATTGCAACGGTTTTTCCGACTCACTCATGATGACGCAGTTCAGATTATGCTTAATGTGCACACGAAGGGGTCGGGAGTATGTGGTGTTTACCCTTCCGAAATTGCTCAGACCAAGGTGCGTGAAGTGATGAATTTCGCCAAGGAGAATGAGCACCCACTGCAGTGTACGATGGAGCCGGAATAATGTTGTCCCGCGAACTCGAGCAATCTCTGAACCTCGCCATTCAGAAAGCCCGTGAAAACCGGCATGAGTACATCACGGTGGAACATCTGCTTTATGCTTTGCTGGATAACCCTCCAGCCATTCAGGCCATTCAGGCTTGCGGTGGCAGTATTGAGGGGCTGCGTAATGAGCTTGATAATTTCCTTGAACAATATATCCCACTACTGCCGAACGATAGTGATGAAGATTCTCAGCCGGGGTTAGGGTTCCAGCGCGTGATCCAGCGGGCGATCCTGCATGTTCAAGGTACGGGCAGGAAAGAGGTGACCGGCACCAATGTGCTTATCGCGATGTTTGCAGAAAAGGAGTCTCACGCAGTCTACTTTTTATCTCGCGAGGACGTCACTCGGTTCGACCTGGTCAACTATATATCCCATGGTATTTCCCGAGTCGGTGGGGAAAGCACCAGTTTGCCCCCACCCGCTGGCGTTGATCAGGACGAGGGGTTTGAGGATGATGAAGCACAAACCCCTCTGACCGCGTTTGCCGTCAACCTGAATGAGCAAGCCATGGCGGGTCGTATAGATCCTTTGATTGGACGAAAAACAGAGATAGAACGGACGATCCAAATTTTATGCCGCCGGCGAAAGAATAATCCACTGTTTACTGGGGAAGCTGGCGTAGGAAAGACGGCAATTGCCGAGGGCCTGGCCAGAAAGATTGTTGAAGGTGAAGTACCTGAAGTCTTGATTGACAGCACCATTTTTGCACTCGACCTGGGGGCTCTAATCGCTGGCACCAAATACCGAGGAGATTTTGAACAGCGCCTTAAAGCTGTACTGGCCGAGTTAGAGGATACCCCAGGCGCCATTTTGTTTATTGACGAGATACACACGGTCATCGGCGCAGGTGCGGCTTCGGGTGGAGCAATGGACGCATCGAACCTGCTCAAGCCCGTGTTGGCGTCGGGCCGAATGAAATGTATCGGTTCGACCACCTATCAGGAGTACCGGGGAATTTTCGAAAAAGATCGAGCACTATCGCGGCGATTCCAGAGAGTCGAAATCGTGGAACCCAGTGTGGACGAGACCGTGGAAATTCTGCGTGGTCTGAAGACGCAATTCGAAGAATTTCATGAGGTCAGGTATACAGCACCATCGTTACGCACCGCGGCTGAACTGTCGGCACGGTACATCACAGATCGGCAGTTGCCAGATAAAGCAATCGATGTCATTGATGAAGCAGGGGCTCAAACCCGACTGGTTCCAGCCGCTAAACGACGGAAGACGATAGGCGTGAATGACGTAGAGCGGGTCGTCTCCAAAATGGCCCGAATCCCACCCCGGACAGTGAGTGCTTCCGATAAAGATGTGCTCAGGAATCTTGACGCCGACCTGAAACGCGTTGTCTTCGGTCAGGGTGACGCAATTTCGGCACTGGTCAGTGCAATAAAGCTAGCGAGATCTGGGCTCGGCAACCCCGACCGTCCGATTTCATCTTTCCTGTTTTGCGGGCCAACAGGTGTTGGTAAAACGGAGGTGACGCGTCAGCTGGCAATGACATTGGGCATCGAACTGGTGCGATTTGACATGTCGGAATATATGGAGCGGCACACCGTGTCACGCCTTATAGGGGCACCACCGGGCTACGTCGGGTTTGATCAGGGCGGTTTGATGACAGAGGCCATCACAAAAAACCCGCATGCAGTACTGCTTCTGGACGAGATAGAAAAGGCCCATCCGGATGTTTTCAACCTGTTGTTGCAGGTGATGGATTATGGGACTCTGACCGACAATAATGGCCGAAAGGCTGATTTCCGCAACGTGATAATAGTGATGACGACCAATGCCGGTTCTGAAAATGTGGCGCGGAGTTCAGTTGGTTTCGTGGATCAGGATCACAGCGCCGACGATATGGAGGTCATCAAGCGGATGTTCACCCCGGAATTTCGAAACCGGCTTGATTCAGTGATTCGATTCAGCGCCCTTGATGCTGACACGATATTGCATGTTGTGGATAAATTTATTCTTCAACTGGAGATCCAACTCGCGGACAAGCACGTTACGCTTGAGCTTGACCCGTCAGCCCGGCAGTGGCTGGCTGTTCACGGCCACGATCCGGCGATGGGTGCCAGGCCAATGAACCGACTGATCAGGGAGCGTATCAACCAGGCTTTGGCTGAGGAGCTGTTGTTTGGAAAATTGGCCGGCGGTGGTCATGTTCGGATTTATAGCGAAGATGATGCGCTCAAGTTCGATATTGAGCCGCCTGTAAAACACTAATAGACGGTTCAGAATTTTCTGAGCTCCAGTCAGTCTGCGTGGGTTGATTGAATAAAGTACGCTGCGACGGTCACACGTAGATGTCGACCGGACGATCGTCCAGAAGTACGCGATCGGCTTCAATTGATAACCGGCCTTGCGCAAACCAGGTAATGGCGGTGGGGTAGATTCGATATTCTTCTTGATGAACCCGCTGTGCCAGCGATTCAGGTGTATCTGATGACAACACGGGGACACGTCCCTGTATTACGATAGGCCCGGCGTCGAGTTCAGGGGTAACAAAGTGCACACTGGCACCGTGTTCAGTTACGAGATCTGCGATAGCCCGTGCATGGGTATTCAGGCCCGGGTAATCGGGTAGCAGGGACGGATGTATGTTCAGCATCCGACCGTAGTACCGCTCCACAAGCTTGGCGTCGAGAATTCGCATAAAGCCGGCCAGTACCACCAGGTCCGGTCGGTAGCAATCGATCTTCTCGTCAAGTCTATGATCGAAAGACTGGCGATCATCAAAACAGTGGTGATCGACTACGGTGGTCTGGATTCCGGCGTTCTTGGCGCGCTGAATACCTTTGGCCTGAGGTTCATCGCTGATTACACCACACACCTGCGCCGGTATCGTGCCGTTTGCACACTGGTCGATGATGACCTGCAGATTTGTACCACTGCCGCTGATCAGGATCAGCAGATGACAGTTGCTGGTCTGCGGTTTACTCAACGATCGCACCGTGCGGGCCATGTCTCACCTCACCGATGACCGTGATGTTTTCTCCCGTTTCCTCCAGCAGAACTTGGGCGTTGGCAACGTCGCCCCGAGCGACGATTACCACCATACCGATGCCACAATTAAAGGTTCGCAGCATTTCAGTTTCTTCGATATCACCTTGGGTCTGGATCCAGTCAAAAATCGCAGGACGTTGCCAGGCTGTTGAATCTATCTGAGCCTGCAGGCCCTGAGGCATGATTCGACTCACGTTACCGCCCAATCCACCGCCGGTAACGTGAGCCATTCCCTTAACTGGGATATTCTTCAGTAGACGATTGATTGAACTGGCGTAGATTCGGGTTGGCGCCAGCAGTGACTCCCCGAGTGTCTGCTGGCCAAAAGCATCAGTGAGCGTCGCCTGGGATCGTTCTCGTACGGCGTGGATTAGAGAATAACCATTTGAATGAACACCAGAGCTTGCGAGTCCCAGGACCTGATCACCTGCACGAACCGTGCTGCCGTCGATAATCTTCGATTTTTCGACAACGCCCACACAGAAACCGGCCAGATCATAGTCGCCCTCGCGGTACATGGCCGGCATTTCTGCGGTTTCACCCCCAATCAGTGCGGCACCTGCGATTTCGCAGCCCCGGGCGATTCCAGAGATGACTGATTCCGCCAGATCTTCTGAAAGAACAGAAGTTGCAAAGTAGTCGAGAAAATAAAGTGGTTCGGCACCACAGACGATGACGTCATTGACACACATAGCGACCAGATCGATACCGATAGTGTCGTGCCGATCCATTTCGATTGCGAGTTTGAGTTTTGTACCCACCCCGTCGACTCCCGACACCAGAACGGGCGCTTGGTATCGTTCAACAGGAAGTTCGAAAAGCCCACCAAATCCCCCGATACCGGTTATCCAACCTTCTCGCCGGGTGCGTGACACGAGTGGCTTGAGCCGTTCAACCAGGTTGTCTCCAGCGTCAATGTTGACACCCGCGCTCCGATAGCTTAGACGACTTTTTTCTTTGCTCGACATCTGGGGTTTATCGGGAGACACTGTACTGATGAAAGAGGTGTTTATGGTATCGTATCTGAGGCGTGTACTGGCGATTTCTGACGTAGACGGGTTTTTGATGCCATCTATGATGATGGTGGCAACACGCCGCTGTCAGAATCTTTTCTACTTTTTCTCATGGTAGCCGCATTTGCTCAAAAAATTACCTAATCTCTTGACCCTGCTTAGAATTGGTGCTGTTCCGGTACTGATTCTTTTTCTGCGGGAACGGGAGTACGCAATTGGCGTCGCTATCTTTGTCGGTGCAGGTATCACCGATGGACTCGATGGCTGGATCGCCAAGAAATTCAACTGTGTAACGCGGCTGGGATCGATTCTGGATCCCATAGCCGACAAGGTTCTGATTGTGAGCACCTACGCGGTACTGGTTCTGCTTGGCGATCTCCCGTTCTGGCTTTTGTTACTGATCGTGTTCCGCGACGTGGGCATTATTGGCGGTTACCTCATTCTCGATACGCTTCATGGTTCCGTACCCCTACACCCCAGCTTCTTGAGCAAAGTCAATACGGTTCTACAGATCATTCTCGTGACTGTTGTCCTGATAGACCGTGCTGGCTGGGTCCATCTGCCTTGGCTAAATGAATTTCTGATTGTCCTGGTGGGATTGACCACGTTGGCCAGCGGTATCCATTACGTTTATTTGTGGTTTATCCGGGGCACTGAAAACAACAATTCAGCAAGTAGCTAGGGTCTAGCGCCATGACAGGACAACTCAACCTGCCGTTGCGACTGAGTGATTCAGCTTCGTTCGACAACTTCTACCCGATCGGAAATGAAGAGGTGGTCGAGGTTGTTCGATCGGTGACGAAACGCGCCAATGCTAAGCCATCGCTTTTCATCCATGGCCCGCCGGGCAGCGGAAAGTCGCACCTGCTGCAGGCGTTAAGCCGCCTGACGGTTGAGGAGCATGGGCTAAATGTGTATGTACCCGCTGGCGCAAGCGGTGTTAGCCCGGATCTCGTTTCCCAGCTTAATGCCGATACAGTGGTCTG
The DNA here is from genome assembly GCA_022450155.1 of Gammaproteobacteria bacterium. Lineage (NCBI taxonomy): Bacteria > Pseudomonadati > Pseudomonadota > Gammaproteobacteria > Gammaproteobacteria bacterium. The sequence goes on from JAKUQR010000017.1 coordinate 46,886, forward strand.
CCTGGATGACTTAGAGCAGATTGTCGGGGACAGGGAGTGGGAAGAGGGTATCCTGGAACTGTATGAACGACTCAATGGCGGGGATGGCGTACTGATCGTCAGTGCCAAGCAACCCCCGTCACTGGTCGGACTTGATCTCGCTGATCTCGCGACGCGTCTTGCTGCGGGCGGGGTCTACAGTTTGAAATCACTGGCGGAACCGGACCTGCCACAGGCCATGCGTTTCAGGGCCAGCATGCGTGGTCTGGATTTGCCCGATAACGTCATCCAGTACCTTATTCGGCGGCTACCCAGAAACAGCTCTGTACTGTTCAGCCTGCTGGATCGCATCGACAAAGCCGCTTTTTCCCGCCAGCGGCGAATCACGGTACCTTTCGTCAAGGAACTTGAAAAAGAATTCTTTTCTGAGTACTGACTCGGCAGTTTCAACCCAATAATTTCAGTCCAACCCAGGACATTGGCGTCCAAGGGAAGCTGCCGGCCGGGTGGTTCAGTCGACACTCGTGGGCCGAGCAGTCGTCAGAGAATGGCGAGTACGGCTTCGGGCGGGCGACCTATGGCTGCCTGGTCGCCGGATACAACGATCGGCCGCTGCAGCAAGATCGGGTGTTCGCTTATTGCGCTTGCCAGTGTGTCATCATCCGCATTGGTTAGGTTGTTGTCTTTGAATTCCTTTTCTCCGGTACGGACTATGTCAGATAGAGGCAGCCCCAGCTTGTTCGCGAGCGTACGCAGCGTTGAACTATCGGGGGGTGACTTCAAATACTCGATAATTTCAGGAGAATGACCATGTTCGTGCAGGAGCGCCAGGGTTGCTCTGGATTTTGAACAGCGAGGGTTGTGATAGATGGTGATTGGCATACTGAATACTCCATATTTCTTGACACTGGTAAACGCGAGTGTTAGTTTGCAACTGATGTGAGTGCCGAATTCATAATCGCACCCAGAGTCCTGATTTTACAAGAAAACCGAAATCTCGAGTGACCTCATGAACAATCCCTTCAGCGCAGTTCGAATCCTCCTTGCGGTGTTCGCCATTGTTTTTGTAGTGAGTGGTTGTACCACTGCGAAGCCGACAGAAGCCGAGGCGGGAGTTGCTACAGCTGCCGCGCCAGCGCCGTCCACCGACACTTCCGCTGATTCCGACACCAGCGCCGAGTCGACGGATGATTCTGCTAGTGACAGCAGTGCCTCTTCAGGCAGTACCGGACCTGCACCGATCAGTCGTTACATTGTTCAGTCGGGCGATCATCTGTGGGGAATCTCTGGACAGGCACAGGTTTATGGTGATTCCTACCAGTGGCCTCTGCTGTACAAACGAAATCGCGACGACATCTACGATCCCGACTTGATCTATCCGGGCCAGGTGTTGCATATCGACCGAGAGGCCAGTGAGCAGCAGATTCAGCTGGCGATAGACCACGCAAAAACCCGCGGAGCATGGGCTCTAGGCGTGGTTGAGAAGGCAGATATTGACTACTTGATGTTGGCTCTTTAAACGCCGGATCTTGGGCGCCTGTCACAGACGCGGACGGCTATAGCTCGCGCAAAGTCACGAGCGCTTGTACGACCTCATCGAATGGATAGTCGTCAGTTGCACCGGAGCGGCGGTTACGGTATTCGATCGTCCCGGATTTGAGGCCGCGCTCACCGATTACCAGCCGATGCGGAATACCCACCAGATCCATCTCTGAAAACATGACGCCGGGACGCTCGTTCCGGTCGTCGATCAGAACTTCAAATCCGCAGCTTGTCAGCTCGGTATAAAGCCGCTCAACTGCAGAAGCGACGGTGGCGGACTTGTGCAGGCCAATGGGCACGATGCCCACGTCAAACGGCGTGATGGGGTCGGGCCATATGATGCCGTGTTCATCGTGGCTCTGCTCGATCGCCGCTGCCACGATACGAGTGATGCCGATCCCATAACAGCCCATATACATCGGCTGCGCTTTGCCCGATTTGTCGAGATAGGAGGCCCCCAGTGCTTCGCTGTACTTGGTGCCCAGCTGAAAGACGTGCCCTACTTCAATTCCTCGCCGTACATGGATCGTCTTTGACGGATCGGTGGGGCAGGGATCGCCATCTACAGCCTGTCTGATATCCGCTACTGCGGGTTCTGGGAGGTCGCGCATCCAGTTGACATTTTCCAAGTGTTTATCGACCTGGTTTGCGCCGCAAATAAAGTTTGCGAGTACAGCAGCACTGTAGTCAGCAACAACAGGAAACGAGAGCCCTACCGGACCAATCGAACCGGGCTCCGAGCCGGTCGCCCTGCGGATATCATCTGCACTGGCCATCTGCAGTGGTTTGGCAATCTCGTTCAGTGTCTCTGCTTTTACGCTATTGAGCTCATGATCGCCGCGAAGAACGAGTGCAACAACACCGCCGTCAGCACCTGCGACTATCAGGGTCTTAACCGTTTGTTGGGGCTGAATCGCGAGGAATTGGCATAGATCGGCAATGGTGTGTTGGCCCGGGGTGTCAATCTCGCCCATCGCCGTACCGGGCGAGGGTCTTCCAGCCAGCGATGGCTCCAGGGTTACTTTTTCAATATTTGCTGAATAACCGGCTTCAGAACAAAGGGCGATCGAGTCTTCCCCCGAATCAGCCAATACGTGGAATTCATGGGAAAAACTTCCGCCAATGCTGCCGCTGTCTGCCTCTACCGCGCGGGTTTCCAATCCCAGGCGATCAAAAATGCGCTGATAAGTGTCGTACATGGTTTGGTAACTTTTGGCCATACCTTTTGCATCGGCATCAAACGTATACGCGTCTTTCATAATGAATTCACGTGCGCGCATGACACCGAACCGCGGCCGAATTTCATCTCGAAACTTGGTCTGAATCTGGTACAGGTTAAGAGGCAGCTGGCGATAGCTACGTATTTCGGACTTGGCTAGGGTAGTGATGACTTCTTCATGGGTGGGGCCAAAACAGAATTCGCGTTGATGCCGATCAGTCAGTCTCAGCAATTCCGGCCCATAGTCCTCCCAACGCCCCGAAGCACGCCACAGTTCGGCTGGTTGGATGGCAGATAGCAGGACCTCCTGGGCACCGCTTCTGTTCATTTCTTCACGCACTACAGTTTCGACTTTGCGAAGCACGCGATGACCCAGTGGCAGCCAGTTGTAGATACCGGCTGCGACCTGCCTGATCAGTCCGGCTCGGAGCATCAGTTGGTGACTGATAATCTCTGCGTCGGCTGGGGTTTCTTTAAGGGTCGCAATCAGAAACTGGGAAGTTCGCATGGTTGCTGCATTGCCCGGGGTGACGTGAATCGCTAGTGTAAGCGGTTTGCGCAGATCCCTCTAGGATGGTTGGCTGAAGTCTCGCCAATTAAGATTGTTAGAATATCCAGTTTGGGGTTGCCAGGTTCTACTGGTTTTATCTTAACGCGCTGACCTTAGCGGGTCGGTTAACGGTTGGTCTTGGAAGACATGGACTCGGTATCAGAAATTCTGTGGCAGCCTTCTTCTTCAAGAATCGCCAACGCGCACATCACGGCATTTGTCCGTCAAGTTGAGTCAAGAACTGGTCAGTCGCTGCCAGATTACAATGCAGTACATGCCTGGTCAGTGGCTCAACCCTGTGTCTTCTGGGAGTGCCTGTGGGATTTCTGTGGCCTGCCTCCTAGATCACCCGATGAACGCACGGTAGAAAACCGTGATCACATGCCTGGGGCCCGGTGGTTTCCGGACAGCCGGATAAACTTTGCCAGCCACTTGTTGATCCAACGGGCCGATTCACCAGCCATGGTGTTTCGTTCCGAGAATATAGTCAGACGGGTGATCAGCCATGCGGAACTCTATGGGCAGGTGGCTGATATTGCCGCCGCGCTACGGTCAACAGGCGTTGAGGCGGGAGACCGGGTCTGTGCGTTCATGCCGAACATGCCTGAAACCGTCTCCGCTATGCTGGCATCTGCATCGCTGGGCGCTATCTGGTCATCTTGTTCCCCGGATTTTGGCGTCCAGGGTGTGCTCGACAGGTTTGGCCAGATTGAGCCAAAGGTGTTGTTCAGTGCGGATGGCTATTTTTACAACGGCAATGCACATGACTCGCTCGACAAACTGAACGCTATCCGTGCAGGATTACCATCGCTGGAAAAGGTCGTGGTCGTCCCCCTGGTGGCCGATCAACCCGACGTCAGCCGGATCACGAAAGGGGTATTACTGGAGGAATTTCTGGTTCCCGCTGATTCGATAGAATTCAATAAACTGCCATTTAACCATCCCCTCTACATCATGTACTCGTCGGGTACGACGGGGGTTCCGAAAGCGATCATTCACGGTGCTGGCGGTACGCTGCTTCAGCATCTCAAGGAACACAGACTGCATACTGACATCCATCCGGGTGATCGACTGTTTTACTTTACGACCTGTGGTTGGATGATGTGGAACTGGCTCGTGTCGGGTCTTGCCAGTGGCGCGATTCTCGGGCTGTATGATGGATCACCGTTCTACCCTGACGGAAACGCCCTTTTCGATTTTGTATCTGAAGAAAAGATGAACATTTTCGGCACTTCGGCTAAGTTTATTGACGCGGCAAACAAAGCTGGCATTCATCCGACAGAAACACACGATCTGACTGACTTGCGCAGTGTACTTTCCACAGGGTCGCCACTGATGCCGGAAGGTTTCGACTATGTTTACCAGTCGATCAAGGAAGATGTGTGCCTGTCATCGATTTCAGGTGGTACGGATATCGTGTCCTGCTTTGTGCTCGGGAATCCGACACTGCCCGTTCGGCGTGGCGAAATCCAGTGTAAGGGGTTGGGCATGCAGGTGGAGGTCCGGGGCGACTCGGGCGAGATTCTGACACCGGGTCAGAAAGGTGAATTGACCTGTAGTAATTCGTTCCCCTGTATGCCCGTCGGATTCTGGAATGATCCGGAAGGTCAGAAGTATCGTGCAGCCTACTTCGACAAATTTCCGAACATCTGGTGTCACGGGGATTATGTCGCCGAAACTGAAAATGGGGGGATGATTATCTACGGGCGTTCTGATGCAGTCCTTAACCCTGGCGGAGTGCGGATCGGTACAGCCGAGATTTACCGGCAGGCCGAACAGATTGATGAAGTCATCGAAAGCCTGGTGATTGGCCAGCAATTCGAAGGCGATGTCCGAGTTGTCCTGTTTGTGCGTTTAAGAGAAGGAACTGTCCTGGATAGTGATCTTGCTGATGTCATTCGCGCCAAGATTCGACAAAACACAACACCTCGTCATGTGCCGGCGCGTATCGTACAGGTATCTGATATCCCACGCACCAAGAGTGGCAAGATTGTTGAACTTGCGGTTCGAAAAGTCATCCATGGTGAACTGGTGAAAAACCGAGAGGCACTTGCAAACCCGGAGGCACTCGATCTTTTTGCAGATTTGCCGGAACTGAAACATTGACCCTGAGAGTTTCCCGCAGACACTGGCTAGTGGTTTTCTATGTCTCCACTGAAGGCCAGTTCATGGGGCTCATCGCACTGAATTGAAGCCACTTGATTCTCATCGATGTTGACTTATCCCTCTATTGATCCGGTTGTTTTTGCTGTCGGGCCGATAACGGTCTACTGGTACGGCGTCATGTATCTGATCGGATTCCTTGGTGGTGGCGCATTGGGTGTGCTGCGTGCCCGGGCGTCCGGTTCTACGTGGTCCTCACAGCAGGTCTGGGATCTTCTGTTCTATGTGGCAGTGGGCGTGATCGTTGGCGGCCGACTCGGTTACGTCCTGTTCTATAACGTTGGTTACTATCTGGAGCATCCGATTGCGCTGCTGTATATCTGGTCGGGTGGTATGTCGTTTCATGGTGGGTTGATTGGGGCCTGTGTTGCACTCGCTCTGTACGCCAGGCGTTCCGGCCGTAGTTTCCTGTCCGTTTCGGACTTTCTGGCACCATTGTGTCCCCTGGGACTGGGTGCAGGACGGTTGGGGAACTTTATCAACGAGGAGCTTTGGGGGCGGGTGTCTGATGTGCCCTGGGCGATGATCTTTCCATCTGCAGGCCCTTTAGCGAGACACCCGTCACAGATTTATGAAGCGGGACTTGAGGGGCTGTTGCTATTTCTGATCATCTGGACCTATTCATCGAAGCCAAGGGTTACGGGAAGCGTGTCGGGACTTTTCCTCATTTGTTACGCGCTATTCCGGTTCACCGTTGAATTTTTCAGAGAACCCGATGCCCATCTTGGGCTGGTCTTTCTGGATGGACTGTCGATGGGACAACTGTTGTGTTTGCCAATGCTGATCGCAGGACTTTGGCTCTTGTTGGCTGGGCGGTCGCGTCAGACTTGACGGATGTCGGATCCGTGGGGTACCGGTCGATTACATGGGGTCTGGATAGTTATGGGGCATAACACCCCAGAGTACTCAATTTCGAGCAGCAAAGATCATCGAGGTAGAAATAAACGTTATTTATCCGGGCCGCGGAACATTTTGATTAGTCTAGCCTCAAACAAACGATTAGAGTTTCTCCTTTCCACAGGATTTCAACTGGCGACACGAACCCCCGCCGGGCTACTATCTAATCCGATACGGGTGCAATACCAGGTAATTATGGAGTGATGTGATTTGATGTTCACCAGCAATCCCTTTGCCGAACTTTCAGGCTTCATGCCACCAGCCTTCATGCAGACTTATGTCGTCATCATGGTAGTGCTCGTCGTGGTTGGCACGCTGTATGACACTATTCACAAAAAAAGTGCCAAGTATTTCTTTAAAAACTGGCAAAAAGAAAGAGCCAGCGGTGCGCGACGGGTCGGTGGTGGGGAAGTGGTGGCCCTGGCGGTTCGAACTGCCGTGGTCGACGGCCTAATGTCTGGCGAATTCTGTAATGCCCGGCGCAGAATTGCCCATCTCTTGACCATGTACGGCTTCCTCGCCCACTTCATTACCACAGCCATTTTGGTGTTCTGCTACCCAACGCCCGCCACACCCGCACCCGCCATCTGGCCCTTAATCTGGTATATCGGCGGTCTGCTGATTTGTGTTGGTGGCTACTGGTTTTGGTTCTTCATTCGAGTGGATGTTGCCGCTGAGGGCAATTCTCCGTTTCGCATTGTGCAGGCCGACCTGTTTATTATTTCGCTTCTCGCCAGCGTGACTTTGGGCCTGATCTGGGGGTACGTGCAGGTAACAGGAAATTCGTGGGCAAACTTGTTGTTTGCTCTATACATGATCGCTACGACGGTGCTTTTCGGATCTATTCCGTGGTCAAAGTTCTCACACATGTTCTATAAGCCAGCAGCGGCCCTGCAAAATCGTATCGCAGAAGCGGACGGTTCAAGGAGCAACTTGCCGGCTCCTGCCGATAAGCCTGAAGTTTTTGGCAGCTCCCGCCAGACAACTCAACATTATTAATCAACCCATCACTGGACTTCTCTATTCAGGAGATAACGGAATATCATGCCAACATTTGTTTATATGACTCGTTGCGATGGCTGCGGACATTGTGTCGACATATGTCCTTCCGACATTATGCACATCGATAAAACTTATCGTCGTGCCTATAACATCGAGCCCAATATGTGCTGGGAGTGTTATGCCTGCGTAAAGGCCTGTCCGCAAAACGCGATTGACGTGCGTGGTTATGCCGATTTTGCCCCACTCGGCCACAGCGTGCGAGTACTCCGGGAAGAACCCAAGGCCACAATTTCCTGGAAGATCAAGTTTCGCGACGGCCGCGAAAAGAATTTCGTCTCACCGATTCGCACCACGGAATGGGGCTCGATCCCGTCACCGGCTGAACTCCCAGTACCTAGTGCTGAAGACTTTCATTCACAAGAACTGGCCCACGAACCGGATGCGCTTAATGTCGCTAACGGATTGCCAGCGTTGAGATCCGATCAACTCAAGCAGGGGCTGATCTGATGGGATTGTTTGGTGGAAGCAAGACGGTTTTTGTCGATTCAGATGTTCTCGTCGTCGGCGGCGGCATGGCAGGCTGCGGCGCTACTTACGAAACCAGGTACTGGGGTCGGGACCTGAAGATTGTCTGCGTCGAAAAGGCGAACATCGAACGCAGCGGTGCGGTTGCGCAGGGTTTGTATGCGATCAACTGTTACATGGGTATGCAGTGGGATGAGAACCAACCCGAAGACCACGTCCGCTATGCCCGCAACGACCTCATGGGTCTCGTGCGCGAAGACCTGGGTTACGACATTGCCCGCCACGTCGACTCTACCGTGCACATGTTCGAGGAGTGGGGCCTCCCGATCATGAAGGACCCTGAAACCGGACACTATTTGCGCGAAGGCAAATGGCAGATCATGATTCACGGCGAAAGCTACAAGCCGATCGTCGCCGAGGCTGCTCGCAAGGCCGCTTCAGAGGTTTACAACCGTGTCATGGTAACCCACCTGCTGATGGACGAGACGAAGCCCAACCGGGTTGCCGGGGCTGTTGGCTTTAACGTCCGCACAGGGGATTTCTGCGTCTTCCGTGCCAAAGCCGTAATCGTTTGCGCTGGCGGCGCGTCACACATCTATAAGCCCCGCTCAGTGGGAGAAGGCATGGGACGGACGTGGTATGCACCGTGGAGCAGTGCTTCAGCCTACGCATTGCCGATTCTCGTCGGCGCTAAGATGACGCAGATGGAGAACCGGATTGTACTGACCCGATTCAAGGACGGTTACGGTCCGGTCGGCGCCTACTTTCTGCACCTCAAGACGTACACCGAGAATGCCTACGGAGACGAATACGAATCCAAGTGGTATGACCATACGAAGGAACTAGTCGGGGATTACATCGATCGCCACCCGGTGCCGACCTGCCTGCGCAACCACGCATTTCTCGAAGAGATCAAGGCCGGTCGTGGCCCCATCCGCATGGTAACCAAGGAGGCTTTCCAGGATCCGCATAAGGAGCAAGTTGGCTGGGAGAACTTCTTGGGTATGACGATTGGGCAGGCAGTTGTCTGGGCTTCGCAGAACATCGATCCCAAGGAGATCAATCCCGAACTGACCACGTCCGAGCCCTATGTCATGGGATCCCATGCGACCTGTTCGGGCGCCTGGGCGAGTGGCCCTTCAGATTACGCACCGTCCGATTACCAGTGGGGGTACAACCGGATGATGACCGTCGAAGGGTTGTTTGGCGCTGGCGACACCATCGGTGGCACCGCGCACAAGTTCTCGTCGGGATCCTTTGCCGAAGGTCGGATCGCCGCAAAGGCGGCTGTCAATTACGTGAACGACATGAAGAATGAAAAGTTTCAGGTCAGTGAAAAACAATACCAAGATCTGAAGAAGGTAATCTTCCAACCCCTGGAGAATTATCAGATTGGTCGGAATGAGATTGTCGCTGGAACCGTTTCACCGAGCTATATCCTGCCTCTCCATGGTCTTCAACGTCTCGAGAAGATCATGGATGAGTATTGCGGCGGTATCAGTGCCCACTACATGACGAACGAACCGTTGCTCACCCGTGGACTGGAGTTGCTGGATATGCTGAAAGAAGACCTCGACCATCTCGCGGCGGAAGATCTTCACCAACTGATGCGGGCCTGGGAGCTGCAGCACCGGGTTCTGGCATCTGAATCAGTGACCCACCACACAATGTTCCGCACCGAAACCCGTTGGCCGGGGTATTACTATCGGGCCGATCATATGAAACTAAATGATACCGATTGGCATTGCTTCACCTTATCCCAGTACGACCAAGAATCCGGGGAGTGGACTATGGAGAAAGCCCCTGTGTATCACATCGTTGATTGAACGGGAGCCATCTTTCAAAACAGTTCTCTACGATGACGTGACTGTTGCGATCCGATCGGGCGCACCAACGCCGAGAGTTTCGCGCAGGCGCGACCTCAGAAAACACGCCGATACAGGTAATCCTGATGTCGCAGTGGTGAAATGAAGGTTCTGCTGCTCGGTGATACCCATGGCTGGGTCGATGACTCAATCGTAGAACTGGCAGCCGGCATGGAACTGGTCGTTCACACGGGTGACATCGGCAGTGCCTCGGTGCTGGCAGCGCTCAAATCCAGGTGTGGGAATGTGCTGGCGGTGGCTGGCAACAACGATGTTCCTAAGAAGTGGTCAGTTGATGAGCATCACGTTTTGTCCGGACTGCCGGAAAGCCTGCAGATCGAATTACCAGGCGGTGTTCTTGCCATCGAACACGGTCACCGTATCTGGGACAGCGCCAATTACCATAGCCGGCTGCGCAACAAGTATCCTGATACCCGAGCGATTGCTTACGGTCATAGCCACATCAGACGAATAGATACAACGAATCAGCCGTGGGTAATGAATCCTGGTGCCGCGGGACGAGTCAGAACCAAAGGAGGCGCATCATGCCTTGTGCTGACTGTTAAACCTGACCGATGGAGCGTCCGGGAATTCGTCGCGGCATAAACGCAATTGAATTGACCCAGGCAATGCCGTAAATCGTCGGTGAAATACCACTACTTTATTTGTGACGTGTTTACCGAACAGCGGTTCGGAGGAAATCAGCTGGCTGTGTTGCCGGATGCCGAGACACTATCGGAATGGCAGATGCAGCAGATTGCGCGGGAGTTCAATTTTTCAGAGACTGCATTTGTGTTGCCCGCTGAAACTGGCCACACACGAAAGGTGCGAATTTTTACCCCCACAACAGAAATCCCCTTCGCCGGCCACCCCAATATTGGGACTGCATTTGTTCTGGCCGAAACTGGAGCGCTTGGTAAAGAGATTCCCGGTGCCGTCTTTTTTGAAGAGGAGGCAGGTCTTGTGTCGATCGAGATTCAGGCCAATCTAGGCGCTCCAACCTCGTTTGAGCTCAAGGCACCACAGGTCCTGACACTGCAAGCATTCCCAGCGATCGGGTCAGTGGCTAAAGCTTTGTCCTTACGCGAAAACGAAATCGTTTTGACCACACATTCTCCAACGGTCGCATCGGTGGGGCTTCCTTTTCTTTTTGTGGAAGTGGCGGACTTGTCCGTCCTAGCCCAGGTACGCATTGATATGGCTGGGTTCGACCGTCTTCTTGTTGAAGGTGCAGTGCCTTATGTACATGTTTATACACCCAAGTCAGGTGGCACTGATATTCAGGCCCGCGTATTTGCTCCTCTTGACGGTGTTGCTGAGGATCCGGCAACTGGTAGTGCAAACTGTGCACTGGCAGCTCTTTTGTCGCATTGTCGATCGGAGCGTGACGGTGAATTCAGCTGGAGCGTATTTCAAGGAGTAGAACTGGGTCGGCTGAGTGTTCTACGGATTCGTGCACGGAAAGAAAACGGTTGTGTTGTTGCCAGCTGGGTTGGCGGTACTTGTGTGATGGTCAGTGAGGGCTGGATCGATGTTGGTTGTAGCTGACAAAACTGAGTCAGGACTGTTCACCGCCAAGAAATAACCAGGTTTCAATGACGCTATCAGGGTTTAAAGACACGGTGTCGATGCCCTGTTCCATCAGCCAGCGTGCCAGATCAGGGTGGTCAGATGGGCCTTGGCCACAGATCCCAACGTACTTACCCTGTTTTTGACAAGCCGAAATCGCTAGTTGCAGTAGCGTTTTGACAGCTGCATCGCGCTCATCGAACAGATGAGCAATGTCAGCCGAGTCGCGGTCCAGCCCCAAAGTGAGTTGGGTCATGTCATTCGAACCAATCGAAAAACCGTCAAAATGCTGTAGAAACGATTCTGCGAGGAGTGCATTTGATGGCAGTTCGCACATCATAATAATCTGAAGATCATTCTGACCGCGGTTCAGACCATTTTCTGCCAGCAAGGCAATCACCTGTTCTGCCTCCACCACCGTGCGCACGAATGGCACCATGATCCACAGGTTTGTTAGCCCCATCTCCTCACGAACATATTTGAGGGCACGGCATTCTAGTTCAAAGCACTCGCGAAACCTCGCGTCTAGATATCGAGATGCGCCTCTCAGACCGAGCATTGGGTTCTCCTCACGGGGTTCAAAGGTACTACCGCCGATGAGATTTGCGTATTCATTGGATTTGAAGTCGGACAACCGAACGATCACGGGATGTGGGGAAAAGGCGGCTGTAATCGTAGAGATGCCCTCGGCAAGCTTGCGTACAAAAAAGTCTACGGGGTCAGCATAACCGGCTGACGCGGCCTTGATCTGATCCCTGACGTCCTGAGATACCTGGTCACTGTGGAGCAGGGCCTTGGGATGAATGCCAATGGTATTGTTGATGATAAACTCTAAACGCGCCAGACCCACACCTGCATTCGGCAGTTTCTGAAAATCAAAAGCCCGGTCGGGATTGCCGATATTCATGGTGATTTTGAAGGGCAGTTCGGGCATATCGCCGAGGTGGACAGTCTCGATCTCGAATTTCAGTTCTCCCTGATAAACATAGCCTGTATCCCCTTGGGCACAGCTGACAGTGGCAGTGCTGACTTTAGAGAGTTGTCGTGTGGCATCTCCGCAGCCGACAACGGCTGGAATACCGAGCTCCCGGGCGATGATGGCCGCGTGGCAGGTACGGCCGCCCCGGTTGGTGACAATTGCTGCTGCTCGTTTCATGACCGGCTCCCAGTCTGGATCGGTCATATCAGTCACCAGAATGTCACCCGTTTTTACTGCATCTAGTTCACTGATGGATGTCACAACCCGGACAGTGCCGCTGCCAATTTTCTGGCCAATGCTGCGACCTTCAGACAGCACTGGAGCGGTCTCTTTAAGATGATATCGCTCCAGTGACTGTTGTGTTACACGGCTTTTTACCGTTTCCGGCCGTGCCTGGAGGATCCACAGCTCGTGCGTTTCGCCATCGAGACCCCACTCAATGTCCATAGGGCGACCGTAGTGCTGTTCTATTCGAATCGCCTGGTGTGCCAGTTCTTCGACCTGCTCATCAGACAGGGAAAAGCGCTGTCGCTCGGTTGCTGTTGTTTCAATTACACGTGTGGTCTCGGATGCAGAGTCGTCCGCATAGATCATCTTGCTGGCTTTGCTGCCGATTTTCCGGCGAAGGATAGCTGGTCGCTGGGCAAGCAAAGTGGGTTTGTGTACGTAGAACTCATCTGGGTTCACGGCGCCCTGCACTATGGTTTCACCAAGCCCCCATGAGGCCGTGATAAACACGACATCGTCATAACCAGATTCGGTATCAAGAGTAAACATCACACCACTTGATCCAAGATCACTGCGAACCATCTGTTGTATGCCAACTGATAGAGCCACTTCACTATGGTCGTAGCCCTGGTGGACCCGATAAGCAATCGCCCGATCGTTGAAAAGCGATGCAAATACTTCGCGGACAGCTGGCAGCACGTGTGTTATGCCTCGAACGTTGAGAAAAGTCTCCTGCTGGCCAGCAAAAGATGCGTCGGGCAGGTCCTCAGCGGTTGCAGAAGACCGCACGGCGACAGGGGTGTCAGCTGAAGTCCCTAATTTCCGGTAGGCGGCTTCAATCGCATCTTCCAGATCACCTGGCAGTGGTGCGTTTGTAAGCCACTCTCTGATTGTGGCACCCACCTCGGCCAGCTGTTTCACATTGCTGACGTCCAGTTGAGCCAGGGCTGTTTCAATTTGATCCTTCAGTCCGGAGGTCGCCAGATGATTGTGGTATGCATGGGCAGTGGTCGCAAATCCCCCCGGGACTTGAATCCCGGCAGAAGACAAGCTGGAAATCATCTCGCCCAATGATGCGTTTTTGCCGCCAACGCGGCTCACATCATCCAGGCTTATCTGGTCGAGCCAGGCAATGTATTCTTTCACTTGCGCACCATTTGTTAGACAATATTATGTGGCCAGTCCGCTTCAATGTTGTTCAGCAGCTGGCTGGAGCAGAACCAGTAACTTGTCGGCCAGGGTCTATTCTGCTCGACAGACCCGTTGCGAGGCTAGACCGAATTGCCCGAAAGAACCGTATTTGTTGTGTCCGACCGGACCGGGATCACCGCAGAGATCCTGAGTCACAGCTTATTGACCCAGTTCCCAGACGTGATATTTCACACAAGAGCCCTGCCATTTGTGGACACTCCTGAAAAGGTGGTAGACGCGGTTCGCGAGATTAACGAAGTGGCTGACAATGACACGGCGAGACCCCTGATCTTTGCCACTTTTATCAGTCCACAGTTGTTTGAAGGTATTCGGCGTGCCCGCGGCTTTTTCGTTGATTTATTTGGAACTTTTCTTAAGCCGTTAGAGAAGGAATTGCAGTTGGAGTCGAGCCATGAAATCGGCCACAGTCATGGTGTGGTCAACCGGGATCGCTACACCTCTCGTATCCGTGCCGTCCATTATGCGATGGACTGTGACGATGGTGTCAGTATCGACGACTATAACAAGGCGGATCTCATCATTTTGGGCGTATCGAGAACCGGTAAAACCCCAGTCTGTTTGTATCTGGCGATTCAATTCGGTCTATTTTGCGCCAATTACCCACTGACTGAAGAAGATTTTAGCGATGGTGTGTTGCCGGCTATTCTGCGGCCGTTTCGAGGCCGTTTGTTTGGACTCACCATCGATTCAGACCGCCTTTGCCAGATTCGTTCGGAGCGCAGACCGAATAGCCGTTATTCATCTCGGCAACAGTGTGAATATGAGCTGGCGCAGGGCCAGGCAGTATTTCGGCACCAAGCTATTCCGTTTGCAGATACGACCCAGATGTCGATAGAAGAAATAGGCACGACGATTCTTCAGAAGATGCAGATACGACGGGAACTGCGCGGCTGAGGCTTGTCTCAACGGTGCGCTGAAAAGATGGGAAATCCCCCGGGTCGCGTTTGCCAGTCTTGGTTGTCCCAAGGCCCTGGTTGATTCTGAGCGGATTCTGACCCAGCTGCATGCTGAGGGTTATGCCCTTTCAGACAGTTATTCAGATGCGAGCATAGTGGTGGTCAATACTTGCGGCTTTATCGAGGCTGCCGTTGAAGAATCCCTGGAGGCGATAACCCAAGCACTAGACGAAAACGGGAGAGTCATTGTCACTGGATGCCTGGCAACCGGGAATCAGAACATCCTGCGGCGTTTCCCCGGGTTGGTTGCTGTAACCGGAGATGGTTCTGTCGAGGCCACAAGGTCCTGAAGGATTTTCGGGGAAAGCGCTGGCTAGAACCACCAGCGGAGGCCCCGATGGCTCGATGTTCGCTATAATTCGCGCTTTTTCACGCCCTTGCTGGCTTGAGTCATGGATGAACACGTAAACCAAGTTAATCGTCGGCGGACTTTCGCCATCATCTCGCATCCCGATGCGGGGAAGACGACCCTGACGGAGAAATTTCTTCACTACGGTGGCGCTATTCAGGCTGCGGGTACGGTGCGAGCCCGTAAGACAGGACGCTATGCGACTTCAGACTGGATGAAGATGGAAAAGGAAAGAGGGATATCCGTAACGTCTTCAGTCATGCAGTTTGAGTATCGTGAACATGTCATCAATCTGTTAGACACGCCAGGGCATGCCGATTTCTCGGAGGATACCTATCGGACTTTGACGGCGGTGGATTCCGCACTGATGGTAATTGATGCAGCAAAGGGCGTAGAAAACAGAACCATCAAGCTTATGGAGGTGTGCAGGCTGCGTGACACACCGATCATGACATTCATCAACAAGCTCGATCGGGAAGGTCGGGATCCGGTAGAACTGCTGGACGAGGTAGAGTCGGTGTTGGGAATTCGGTGCGCACCCATGACATGGCCAGTGGGGACCGGTCGCCATTTTTGTGGGGTCTACCGACTTTACGATGACAGCATTCACCTATTTGAAAGAAAATCAGGAAATTCAGTAGCCGGTGAAAGAACAATCTGCGGAATTTCAAATCATGATCTGGACGACGCGATTGGTGCAGATGCTGATCGCCTGCGGGAGGAGATCGAATTGCTGACTGGAGCCAGCAACACTTTCGATCTCCAGGCTTATCTGCAGGCGCGGTTAACGCCTGTTTTTTTTGGTTCAGCACTTGCCGGTGAAGGTACTGACGAGTTGATTGACTGTTTTGTAGACTACGCGCCCTGCCCGGGAGTTCGGGATGCCGGTTCTCGAGAAGTCGACAGCAGTGAGCAGGTATTCACCGGGTTTGTCTTCAAGATTCAGGCTAACATGGATCCATCACATCATGATCGGGTAGCATTTCTGCGCATCAATTCCGGTGTTTATCGGCCGGGTATCAAGCTTCATCAAGTCCGGGCAAACCGGACCACGCCGATTCACAGGGCCATCACTTTTCTGGCTTCAAAGCGTGAGTCGGCGGAGTCGGCGTACGCAGGCGACATCATCGGCTTGCACAACCACGGTACTATCCAGATCGGTGACACGTTTACCGAGGGGGAGACTCTGAAGTTTTCCGGTGTGCCCAATTTTGCCCCTGAGCTTTTTCGGCGGGTGCGGCTCGGTGACCCTTTGCGGGCAAAGGCGCTGCATAAAGGGTTGGACCAGTTGAGCGAAGAGGGTGCGACCCAGGTGTTCAGGCCGCTGGCGTCGAACGATGTGATCCTGGGCGCGATCGGAATCCTGCAGTTTGACGTGGTCGTACATCGCCTGCGACATGAATATGGTGTGGACTGCAGCTTTGAACCGGTGCAGGTGGTAACCGCCCGCTGGGTTGCCTGCGATAAAAAGTCTGATTTTGAAGCGTTTCAGAGAAAAGCTCGACAGAATCTGGCACTGGATGCGGGTGGAGATCTGGCCTATATCGCACCGAATCTGGCTAATTTACATCTGGCCATGGAGCGCTGGCCGGATGTTCAGTTCAGAAATACTAAGGAGTTATAGTAATATAATAACTTTATTAAATAATTATTTTATAAAAATAAACCACTATTAATCAATCTCCAATGATGTGTTCGCGACGGCTGGATGTCAGTCAGTCTTATAGGCTGTGCCGTTGATCAATCCCGCTGACGCTGGGCAATTGGGCAACTGGATACCCGTGCCGTTGCCAGGGTCTGGCGGATCTGGATTAGAAAACCTGAGCGCAATCAAAGTACCGACACAAATTTGAGTTACGACTCTTGCAGGTTGCGCGATACACTTCCCTGGTATAGATAAACCCCTGGAGAGCTTTAGATGAAATTTACCAAAGTGCTGATGCTGGCCTCAGTGATGATGGGTTCAGCTGCATGGACAGCAGGTGTTAGCGCTGACGGACAAGCAGTCTACAACAGTGGCTGTATGGCCTGTCATATGTCCGGTGCTGCCGGCGCACCTAAACTGGGCGACAAAGAAGCCTGGGTCGCCCGTATTGCGCAGGGCATTGAGGTGGTGTATGAGCATGCGATTCAGGGATTTCAAGGACAGACGGGTGTGATGCCTGCCAAGGGTGGTTTCGTTCATCTGAGTGACGATGACATCAAGGCGGCGGTCGACTACATGGTAAGTCAGTCTCAGTAAGGTACTGAGCTGATGTACATCAGCACCACAGTGACGGTTGATCAAGGAAGCCTTTAAGCGCGCGGTAGAGTAGCGTTGGATCGTTGCGCCCCGTGAGTTCGCGCACCGAGTGCATGGCCAGCTGCGGGGATCCGATATCTACTGTTGCGACGCCCAGTTCCGCCGCCGTTATTGGTCCAATAGTACTGCCACACGCCATATCGCTTCGCATGGCGATCTGTTGAACGGGTATATCAAGGGTTTGGCATAAATTACGAAACAGCGCTGCACTTTCACTGTTAGTCGCGTATCTCTGGTTAGCGTTGTATTTGATGACCGGACCACCGTTGAGGCAAGGCCGGTGCTGTGGGTCATGCTTGTCTTCGTAATTAGGATGCACCGCATGCGCATTATCAACGGAAAGCAACATGGACAAGTCCATGACTCTGTTCATCGTCTCTGAATTCCCACATAGACGTTCGAGTGTGGAACGCAGAAACGGGCCCTGGGCACCGCTGGCCGACAGGCTGCCAACCTCCTCGTGATCATTACAGACCATCACGGCGGTGGTTTCTCCAGAGGCGTCGATTATGCTTCGGCAAGCGGCATAACAACTCAAAAGGTTGTCCAGTCTTGAGGCGGCGATGAAGTCATCATTTAGCCCGATCACCGCAGGTGGTTGCACGTCGTAACAGTTGATTTCGTAATCCAGGACCTCGGCAACGGGTATGTTGGCGTGCTCATGCTGGATCTGGTCAAGAAGCAGTTGTCGAAAACTTCTGCTGTCGCCGTCACCTGAGCTCACCAGTAAAACCACTTCTTTTTGTGGATTGATGGTCCTGTTTTTATGTACATCTCGATTTAAATGAATGGCGAGACTCGGTACTGTCGCCACAGGGCGTCGAAAGTCGGTCAGCAGGCTGTTGATCTCTCCATTTTCCATACGGCAAGTGACTCTGCCGGCCAGGGACAGGTCTCGGTCAAACCAGGGTGAGAGCAGGACCCCACCGTAAATTTCTACACTCAGCTGCAAAAAGCCCTGACGGCTGATCTCGGGTGCGGGTTTGATCTTCAGACAAGGGCTGTCGGTGTGGGTGCCGATCAGCCTCAGTCCCCCATCAGTAGGATGAACAGGGCCCGTTCTGATCGCCACGATCGACGAGCCATTTCGAACAACAAAGTAACGTCCTCCGGGTTTAAGCGACCAGCTGCTGTCCTCTGCAAGTTGTTCAAACCCCTGAGCAGTCAACAGCTGCTTCAGTTGTTTCACTGCATGAAAAGGTGTGGGTGAGTCAGCTAGAAACTCTAGTAGCCCGTTATTGAATTCTGATTCATTCATAGCCTGGCGTTCTCTATATCAATTGTGTTCCCTTCGGGTAGCCATGTTTTGGGCCCGTGACGAGCCCCGAGTCTGGCAAAGTCGAAAAGACTCGTGTCGGCGAGCTGGCTGGGTGAGATGCTCGTGACGCTTCGGAATATGGTCGCTGACCGACCGGGGTGTTGGTGTTCCCAGTCAGCGAGCATTCGTTTGACAGTCTGGCGCTGGAGGTTCGGCTGTGATCCACAAAGATTGCACGGAATAATCGGAAACTTTTTCAGCTGGGCGTATTGTGCGATGTCTTTTTCACTGCAATAGGACAATGGGCGGATGACCACATTGTTTCCGTCGTCGCTCAACAGTTTTGGTGGCATTGCTTTGAGTCGACCACCAAAAAACATGTTGAGGAAAAGTGTTTCAACAATATCGTCTCGATGATGGCCTAAAGCGATTTTTGTCATCCCCTGGCTTTGTGCAAAGCTGTACAGTATTCCCCGGCGAAGTCGTGAACACAGGCCGCACATTGTTTTACCGTCGGGGACGATATTCTTGACGACACTGTAGGTATCCTGATCGATAATTCGGTAATCAACCCCCAGCCCCTGCAGGTAAACTTCGAGTAGTTCAGTTGGAAATCCAGGTTGATTCTGGTCAACATTGACAGCGGTTAACTGGAAGTCAATCGGTGCTCTGATTTTCAGTCGACACAGGATATCCAGCAGTGAGAAAGAATCCTTGCCACCGGAAATGCAGACCATGACGTGATCACCTTCTTCAATCATGTTGTAGTCCTGTATGGCTCTTCCAACGTTGCGACGAAGTCGTTTTTCAAGTTTTTGTGCTGTGTGGCTGAGCTGTAAAGTTGACATTGTCATTTTGTAACCGGATATATCCGTCAGGTGCGCTTTCCGAACCCACGATAGTGCGCTTTGTGTTAGGGTCGCGCAATGCGTTCTCCGAAAGGCGAATCATACACAGGGAACAGACTTCTTGCGGCTCGTTAAAGTAATCGGGTGGGTGGTTGTTTGTTTCTGTGGCCTCGTACTGTTCCTGGCGTCCATTATTCAGTGGGCTGACTGGAACCGCTATCGCGATGCTGTGGCACAACAGATAAGCGAAGCCATCGATCGACCAGTGTCCATTGACCAGGGTCTGTCGGCCCGTCTTTTCCCCTCAGTTCGGCTAGAGGTCAGAGGCTTGGTTGTGGGTAATCCTGCCGGTAATTATCAGGAACATTTTCTGACAGTAGAGAACGTCCGATTTGAACTGGATATGGGAGCTCTTGCAGGAGGACGACTGCTAATCCGCGAGATTTTGCTGGAGCGGCCAACCCTGCAGCTGGAAGTCGACCCCAACGGCAGTCCCAATTGGGAGCCTGATCGGGGACCGGTGGTGCCGGTTCTACCGCTTCCGGTCAGTCGTGTATCGGTGGTGGACGGCAGTCTCACTTACGGGTCTGGCGCTGAGGCAGACCCGTGGGAAATACGAGTCGATACGCTGGTCTATGTTTTGCCACGTGAGGGTCAAAATCAAAAGGGTCAGATCAGCGGGCAACTGAGCTATGCCGGAGACGCTATTGAGGTGAGTGGTGCACTGGGGTCTCTTAACGGGCTGGTTTCTGATCAGCTGGCGCCGGTCAATCTGACGTTCGTGGGCAACGGTGTAAGTGGCAGCGTCTCTGGCGCGGTCAACAATCTGCGAACAGCGTCTAACGCTGATCTGTATCTCGAGGTATCGACAGGACGCCTGGAAAGAAATCTGACTGATCTATTGCCCGGCTTGCCGTGGCAGAACGACGCGATTTTCAGTGGTACGGTGAATGCAACCGGTCACCTGGTCGGAAGCCCAGGACGGGATCTCCGGCTGGAATCGGTCCGGTTGTCCACGACAGCACAACCGTTGAACTTCACAGCGCAGGGTGATCTGGATCTAGTGCCGGCCAACGTCAGACGACACCGTTCAATAGGTGAGCTGCGTCTACAGATGAAGAATCAGAGCCTTCAGGAATTAGCGGCACTCATGAGCCTTGATGTGCTGACTGATGTCCGTGTCTCGGGTCAGGGCATATTGTCCGGGCAGCCGGGCGATTTCCACCTTGGCCAGATTATGCTTATTGGAGAGAGCCCGCGTCTGGGCATCCAGTTGACAGGTAATGTGAGTCATCTGGGCTTAGCCGACGGCCCCGATCTTGCACTCAATATAGAGGCGACCTCGGACAAGCTGACAGAACTGTTGAGGCAATTCAAACTTGAGGTGCCCTTAAGCGGCAGCGCTCAGGTGACGGGCGCTTTACACGGCAACTACAAAGGCTACCGGTTGAGTGATCTTTCTGCTTCTTTTGACACGACAGATCTGACACTCGAGGGCACAGGTCAGTTTGACCTGTTGCAAAACAGTTTCGAAGGCCAATTTGGGTTCACCGCAAGAACAGGAAGTGTTCGAAGCCTTGCAGACAGTCTGGGTAGACAGTTCCCCGTCGATGCAACCGCCCGCGCAAATGGAGTTCTCACCTGCGCCAATAGCAGCTGTGGCATAGAGATCGTGAATGTGGCGATCAACTCTCCACAACTGGAAGTCAGCGGCAGTGGGCGGGTTGACGGGTTGGACGAGCAGTTACAACTGGCACTGAATTTCGAAGGCCACACTGAAGACATTGCTGTGCTTGCCCAAGCCTGGGGAATACAATGGCCGATACCCCCCCAGCTGGGGGCCAGTGTCACGGGCTGGTTTGATTTTGACGGCAATGAGGCTCGACTGTCCGGACTGGTGGGTCAGATTTCCGGTGATGGGCTTAGCGGCCGGTTTACCGGTAGCCTGATCAATTTAATGCACACGCCGCGGCCGATGTGGGATCTTAATCTCGATGTGGCTGAACTGGGCCGGCTGATTGAACACTATGGCGGGCCGGGGGATTATCACGAACCCGCGCAGATTCAGTTACAGGTACGCCCCTCCAGTAAGCGAGCGTTGCCGCTGAGGGTACAGGGCGAGTTGCTGACTAAATCTCTGGCTGCTCAGTTCGCTGGTGAGTTTGAAACATTTGATGACAAGACCGGATTCAGCGCCAGTTTTGTGCTGACTGCGGAAGGTCCTCACGAATTGCGTCAGATCACAGGTGTTGGGTTGCCGCCCATGGGCCGGTTGCAGGTGACAGGCGAGTTTAGCCGTGCAACGGACACACACGAGTCAATTAAAGGATCAGTTAACCTTCAGTCCGAGAAACTCGGTCAGTTGACGGCAGAAGGGGTCTGGGGGGAGCAGTGGAAGATAGGTTCGCAGCTTGAGCTGAAGTTCGAGGTGGATCGTTTGTCCAAGGTGTCAGCTCTGCTTCCAGTTTCATTGCAGGGAGACATGCCGTTACAGGCGCAGGCGACCGTCAGAACGGATGGCGAGACTCTACTGGTGACAGAGCTTAAGATGACGGCAGACCGCAACGATATCAGTGGAGAAATATCCTATCCGTTGAATGAGACTGGCAATCATCGACGGAAAATTGCCGGGA
>JAKUQR010000018.1 GCA_022450155.1 Gammaproteobacteria bacterium
GAATACAGGGAGCTCAAGCATCTAACAGGGTCCAGAGAATGACTGCACGACAAACAAAAGTCTCCTCGTGCCATTGGGGTGCATTTGAAGTGATCACTGATGGCGGGCGAATTGTCGGTGTCTCGGAATTTAAGGAAGACCCTAATCCCTCGGGTATTTCCTCAGCCTTGCCCGAAGCTGTACACCACCGTACGCGGGTCGCGCGACCCTCGATCAGGCGCGGCTGGCTGGAAGGTGGATCTGATCGTGCGCGTCAGAACCGGGGCAACGATACTTTTGTTGAGTTGCCTTGGGATGAAGCGCTGGATATCGCATCAGCAGAAATTGATCGGGTACAAAAAACGCATGGCAATACTTCGATATTCGGGGGGTCCTATGGTTGGGCCAGTGCGGGTTGTTTTCACCATGCACCCAGCCAGCTTCATCGTTTTCTGAACGCGTTCGGGGGATTCGTATCGTCGTTTGGCAGCTACAGTACGGCAGCCGCACAGGCGATCATCCCCCATGTGTTCGGGATGAACTTTCTCAAATTGATGTATGCCGCACAAAACATGTGGCCCATGATTGCGGCCAACACGCAGACACTGGTCATGTTCGGCGGGATTAATCCCAAGAACTCGCAGGTCAGCATGGGTGGTGTGACCCGTCATGAGACCAGCAACTGGTTCAAGACCTTTGAACATTCGGGAATGCGGTTGGTCAACATCAGTCCGCAGGCAGGCGATGCATCACAACCAAGTGAGTGGTTGCCTATTATTCCCGGTACCGATACGGCGATGATGCTTGGGCTTGCGCATACGCTGGCCGATGAAAAACTTTTGGATAAAGAGTTTCTCGATCGTTGTACGGTAGGTTACGAACGCTTCGAAAGCTATTTACTGGGCAAGACCGACGGTCAAGCAAAAACGGCGGCTTGGGCGGCCGATGTTTGTGGTGTTCCAGCCACTACTATCCAAGATCTCGCCAGGCAAATGGCGGCTTCGAGAACTCTGATTACAGTAGCGTGGTCACTTCAACGTGCGCAGCATGGAGAGCAACCCTATTGGATGGCAGCAACCTTGGCTGCGATGCTGGGTCAGATCGGGTTGCCGGGTGGCGGCGTAGGGTATGGTTACGGGGCGATCGGCGGTATCGGGGTGCCGCTCAAACGACTCTCACGCCCATCCCTGTCTCGTGGGAAGAATGCTGTATCAGATTTCATACCGGTCGCCCGTATTGCCGACATGTTGCTCAATCCAGGGCAGCCATACAGCTTTAACGGAAACCAAAGCCACTATCCCGACATTCGTTTGGTTTACTGGTGTGGCGGCAATCCATTCCATCACCACCAGGATCTCAACCGCCTCCGCGAGGCGTGGAAGCAGCCCGAGACGATTATCGTTCATGAACCCTGGTGGACCGCGACTGCGAAGTACTCCGATATCGTGCTTCCCGCGACAACGCCTTATGAGCGCGAGGATATCGCGCGTGCTGCCACGGATGCCTTTCTGTTTCATATGCCCGAACTGATTTCACCAGTTGATGATGCCCGGGATGACTATGAAATATTTTCTGAACTTGCGACGCGGCTTCACATTGACGAGGTATACACCGAAGGCCGTGACGCAGATGCTTGGCTACGGTATTTGTATCAAGGATTCAAACGTGACAGTGCTGATCAGGGGGTTGACCTGCCTGATTACGATTCGTTGCGCGCAAGTAACTGGGTTGAGCTGCCAATCAGCGGCGCTGAACATGCTCGAATCCCGTTTGAACATTTTCGAGCTGACCCTGATGCTGCACCTCTCGATACGCCATCTGGTCGGATTGAAATATTTTCGGAGACGGTAGATAGTTTTGGTTATCAAGAATGCCCAGGTCATCCTGTATGGCGAGCACCGGATGAATGGCTCGGTGCGGCATCAACGGAACAATTCCCGCTTCATCTGGTATCGCCACAGCCCGGCGATAAACTTCACAGCCAGCTCGAATGCGCAATCGCCGATTTGCCTGGCGCACGGCCAGCCACGGTCACGATCAGCTCTACAGATGCCGAGCAGCGCAGTGTTGTAAATGGTGATCTGGTTAGAATCTTCAACAGCCGGGGTGCATGCTTGGCCCGGGCCAGTCTCAGTACAGACATTCGCCAGGGTGTGGTGTCGCTCCCGACCGGTGCCTGGCATGATCCTCAGAGTGATGGTACCGATCGTCAGGGCAATCCCAATGTGCTGACCCGCGATCTGGGCACATCACGGTTGGGGCAGGGCAGTACCGCCCATACAACACTGGTTGAAGTCAGCCGGGTCGCTGATGACTGAACCGGACATTGGCCCGGTGTTATGGGCTCAGGGTAAAAGCCAGCGGGTGCAGATCAACAATTTGCTGTAGATGAAAATAGCTTTATCGTGGTAAATCGGGCTCTGCCATTGCGTGTACATGGTGTGGGGAACGGGCAAGGCCGCTACAGAATTTTCCAACATGCTGCTCGAGCTGTTCTGCCAGTGCCCGGGTCTCCCGGTTCTGCTCGCCAAGGAAGGCGATGGCCTCCTGAGCATCACTTTTTAGTTTGGCCACATCGATTGACAACAGCTGGCCATCGCGCACAACCAGATCTCCGCCCACTATGACGGTGTGAACAGCGGTTGCGTCTTCAGTGTGGATCAACTGGTTTACGGGATCGTTCATGGGTAGCCAGTTGAGGTGATTGAGATCGAGTAGCACCAGGTCCGCCTCGAAGCCCGGGGCGATTTTGCCGATTTGGTCTCCCATACCGAGTGCACGAGCGCTGCCGGTGGTGGCCAGCGCAGCCACTTCCCGGGTGCTGAGCCAGCTGTCGTAGTCGTGGCTGCGCAGTCGGGATGCGAATGAAGCCAGCCGCATCGCTTCGAACATGTTTTGATTGTCGGCACAATGGGCACCATCCGTGCCGATGCCGACATTCAGACCAGCATCGAGCATCTCACGGACGGGCGCAATCCCTGAACCCAGCCGCATGTTACTGCCTGGATTGTGCGCAACTGATGCACCATGATCAGCGAGCCGTGCGATGTCGTCGTGGTCCAGCCAGATAGCATGGGCAGCCGTGAAGTGAGGGCCGAGGAAGCCCAGTGAGTCCAGATGTGCAGTCAGCGATTTGCCGTAGTGACGGACACCCGAGAGTGCCTGGATCTTTGATTCGGCCAGATGCATTTGCAGTCCGACGTCGTACTCTCGGGCTAGGTTGTGGGCAGTGGTAAGGAAATCATCGCTGCAGTGCAGCGGGATGGTGGGTCCTAAGGCCGGGGTGATACGACGTCGGTCGAAGGTCCAGTTATCCAACAGGGCGCGGCAGGTATCGAAGGTCGACGCCGCCGGTGTCGTTTTCATTTTTTGCACACGTTCGCGAAGTGTTTCAGGTAACGCATCGACAAGATCAGGAATCGCCTGAAAAAATGTCCGGTCTGCAATCATCGGTGCCACGACAGCGCGTATTCCAGCATCGCTATACGCCTGCCCGACCGCACGCATTCCCTCCAGGGTGGGTGCGGGTATTTCCACGTACAGGTCGTAGACTGCCGTGCAGCCTTTACACAGCATTTCGGCTGCCGCCAACGATGCCGCCAGGTACTTGTGTTCCAGGGTGCGTTCGCCCGCAAGCCACGGTCCGGCGTTCAGTAACAGTTCAAGTGTCCAGCGGTCGCCCCCACCTTTGTAAAGACTGCCGTGCCCATGGGTGTGGCTGTTGATCAGGCCCGGGATAATCAGTCGCTCAGCAGCATCAATGACTGCAGCATCGTGGGGCGCCTCGATCCCCGGCGGCCCAACGGTCTCGATCCTGCCCTGATTAATCAGGATATCGGCTGCGGTTGCAGTCGATGTCTCACAATCCAGAACCAGGCCGTTGGTGATCAGGGTATAAGTCATGTGGTTTTCTAAGGGTCAGGATTCAGGCGTCAGTGTACGCATGTTTGTCAGAATAAGTCAGCGCCCCACGACAGAAATCGGGCAACCGTGATGGTAGCGTTCGAATCGATGTCAGTTCAACTGGGCGGTGGGGCATTGCAATCACGCCGATCGCGGGTGACAGGTGCGACAGCACAATTTCGGCCTGGCAGAGTTTAAGTTATCATTGGACCGGTTGCAGGCTGGCGTGTTGCTGCATAAAGGGCCTGCCGGGGATGGTGAACGATCAGTTGTTGCTACGCGAAAGCCGGTAATCTGAGTAATTTACTGTTCGGTTAAGTGTAGTTCAAAGGCGGTTAACTTCGGAGGAGAGACAATGATGAAATCAAAAATTAAATCTGGTTTGGTACTGACTGCGGCGCTTGCTCTGTTCGGCTTTGTGCCGAACCTGGTGTCTGCTAGTGAAGTGATGCTCACGGGTGCGAGCTGTTTTCCGATCGGCAGTCCCCCGGGAAGGCCGTTTGAAGCATTCGTGGCAGAGATCAATGCGCGCGGCAAGGGTGTGGTACAGATCGATCTCAAAGGGGGTGCGCCGGCGATTGGCAGCCCGTTCACGCTGACCCAGAAAATGGCCAAAGGTGCTTACGATATGGTCGGCTGTCCCGAAGCTTACTTTGGCAATGTACTGCCCGAGGCGCCAGTGCTGCGCTTCTCCGATCATACTTATGCCGAACTGCGTAAGAATGGTGCGCTCGACTATGTGCAGAAGCTTTTGGCTGAGAAGAATATTCGGTACATCGCTCGCTATCATGATTTCGGGCCGTTTTACTTGTGGCTCAGTAAGCCGATCACAGGACCTGATCTGACTGGCCTGAACCTGAGAGTGGCTCCCGTGTATACCGCGTTCTTCAAATCGCTGGGTGCCACCGTGCAGCGCTCTAACTACGGGCAGGTCTATACTTACATGGAAAACAACACGGTACAGGGATACGGCTGGCCGGCGCTGGGTTGGAACCCGGCTTGGGTAAAAGTTACCAAGTATCTAGTCGAGCCTGGTTTCTACCACGCATCACTGCACGGCATTGTCAACTTGAAGACGTGGAATTCGCTGACCCAGGCCCAGCAGGACGTTCTGACGTCAGTTGGTTTGGAATTCGAGGGAAACGCCGAAGAAACTTCTGCCGTTGGCGGGTCTGCAATGAAAAAACAAAAAGACTGGTTGGCCAGTGAGGGAATGGAATTTATCACGATGGAAGGCGCCGATCGGGCCAAATGGGTAGCGGCCGCATCGGATGCGGGATGGGCCGAGGTGCTGGAACGCAGCCCGGAGCATGGTGCAGCACTGAAGAAGCTGTTCAGCAAGTAGTCGTTGACTGACCACTTGTACCCGCGACGGGGAGTTGGCCGGTTGGCCGGCTTCCCGTCGCGGGGTATCGCCTTAAGCGTTCAGCACTGATCCTTGCCGGGTCCGATATGCACAGGCGGATCGATCGTTTCGAGGCCGGGTTCAACCGCGTTGTGCTGTACCTGGCTTACCTGGTGGCACTCTCCATCGGGCTCTTTACGGTCCTCATTCCCCTCAATCTGTTTCTCATCAGGACCCAGTTGGGTAGTATCTGGTGGCTCTACGAGGGGGTTGAGTACACCCTTTATTTTGGAGTTTTCATTGGCGCGCCATGGGTGCTCAACCAGGGGGCGCATGTACGAGTTGATGTCCTCACCGCGGTGCTGAACACAGCATCTGCTCAACACGTCGAGCGCATCATGGATCTTGCGGGCGCTGTACTTTGTGTTCTGCTGTGCTTTTATGGTTCCCGCGTGATGCTCTGGGAATTCCAGGATGGCACATTGCCGGATAAGGACCTGCGGATCCCAACTGGCTACATGATGGCTATTTTTTCGGCCTCATTTTTCCTGTTGGCCATTGAGTTTCTGTTGCGGTTTCGTCGAGCTGGTCAGAAAGCCTCCAAGGTGGATCAAAGATTACCCAAGGCGGGGTTCTGAACCATGGAATGGTATCTGGCACTTGCGCTGCTGCTTGGCACGGTCTGCACAGCGATGTTCCTGGGCCTGCCCGTGGCCTTTGCCTTCTTTGCTGCCAACATACTTGGAACGGCTTTGTTCATCAACGGGGATATTGGCCTGGTCCTGATGCCATTGGAGTTTCATAACGCCATCAAGTTCACGCTGGCGCCAATTGCCCTGTTTCTGCTGATGGGGGAAATCCTTCTGCAGACCGGGGTGGCCTTCAAGGCCATTGGCGCAATCGATCGACTCATCGCGCGCGTGCCCGGGCGGCTGGCGGTTGTTTCGATTGTCGGCGGTACAGTTTTTTCGTCGCTTTCCGGGTCGACCATTGCCAATACCGCCATTCTTGGATCGGTCCTGCTGCCGGATATGATGAAACGCGGTTACCAGCCGAGTATGGCGATGGGGCCGATTATGGCAGTCGGGGGCATTGCCATGCTGATACCGCCGTCAGCGCTGGCCGTCTTGCTTGCGAGTTTGGCAGAACAGTCGGTCGCCCTGTTGCTCATTGCCGGGATCGTGCCGGGGATCCTGATGGCCGTGCTGTTTTTTACCTATGTTGTGGCCCGCTGTGCAATCAATCCGGAACTTGCACCCACCTACGAGCCGGATACCGATGCCCTCGATCAAGCGGTGACCATTTCGTTGAATGGCAGGGGCCGTCGGTGGTTGTCCTGGACCTACGCTGGGCGCTACTGTCGGTTCGTCAACCGGATCTTGCCGACGGTGCTTTACGTACTGCCGCTTATGATCATCTTTATCGTCGTTGTCGGCAGTATTTTCTACAAACTCGCCTCGCCGACCGAGTCTGCTGCACTGGGTTGTCTGGCGTCGCTGGGCGTGTGTTACGTCTTTCGCGTGTTCAGGAGCAGGATACAGGTGTCCGGCATAGACGGGGCTGATTTCAATTGGCGGGCGATCGCGAAAGCACTACTGGAAACCACAAAGATCAACACGATGATCCTTTTTATCATCGCGGGCTCGCTGGTCTTCAGTCAGGCGCTGGCGAACTCCGGCGCGACACAAGGGCTGTTGCAGCACATCGCCGCGATGGACCTGACGCCGTTGACCGTTGTGATCATGATGATGCTGGTGTTGTTATTCCTGGGAGCCTTTATGGACCAGGTCAGTATGCTGCTCCTGACGTTGCCCTTTTTTCTGTTGAGCTCCCAGTCCCTGCAGGTCGTTTTCAACATCGATGTGATCTGGCTCATGGTCTTGATGCTGATCACCATGGAGATCAGTCTGCTGACCCCACCGTTCGGCCTGCTGCTTTACGTGATGAAGGGGGTCGCACCGTTCGGCGTGACCCTGGGACAGGTGGTCAGAGCCGCGCTGCCGTTTATTCTGATCGAACTGGCGGTCCTCATCTTACTGATCTTTGTACCCGATGTTGCAACCTGGTTACCGAAGCAACTTGAATAAAAACTGATTGAGGAGTGTTGGTCATTCCCAACTTGCTTGTTGTACAAATGGGTTGGAGCAATCGATGTGTTAGCAGGTGCGCCCGCAATCAACAGCGACCGTCTGGCCGGTGATGGCTGAATTACAGGCGAGGAACAGCATAGTCGCTGCAATCTCCTCGGGTTCGACCATTCGATCCAGCAAGCAGTCCGCGATGGTCTGAGCTTTTCGCTCATCAGGCCAGGGGTCAGTCCAGGGAGTGCGTACCAATCCGGGTGCGACTGCATTGACCCGCACGTCGGGTGCCAGCGCATGGGCTAGAGACCGGGTCAGGTTGATCAGGCCCGCTTTGCTTGCACCGTAGGCAATGCTGCTGCCCGGCACACCCAGGCCCGCGACCGAGGCTGTGCTGACAATAGCACCTTTTGCCGATCTGAGAGAAGGAAACGCTGCACGGGCACAGCGAAACGCGCCGATCAGGTTGGTCTGCATGATCTTTGTCCAGAACGATTCTGACATCGCAGCCAGATCATCGAAAGCGATTGGCGTTCTGGTATTCGAGGTGCCGGCATTATTGATCAGAACATCCAGGCGTCCGAGTGCCACGATTGCCTGTTCGACCATGGTTTCAGTCTGATCAGGATCCGAAACATCCCCCGGAGCGCTGACAATGAGGCACCCATCCTTATTGAGTTCATCCAGCACCTGGTCGGTCGCCGGATCGTCCGGTAAGTGATTAACAGCCACTTGTGCGCCGCAGGCAGCAAAGGTCTTTACGGTGGCAAGGCCAATACCGGATAGGCCACCGGTCACGAGAACGCATTTACCGCTAAGATCAGCCGAGATCATGAGGGTTACCTATAGTTTGTTAACCGATAAATAGTATAGCGGTAGCTGGATGATGCGCCTGGTCAGTCTGATCGCCAGTGCGGTGCAACCAGGCGCCGGCGGTTATCCCGCGAGCGGCTGATGCCCGGTTCGTCAAGATCGGTCCGGTCCCACAGCTGGCAAGTCACCTGTTTGTGCTTTCGATCCAGGCCTTCACAGTAGTTGGTGTATTCGCAGACTCTGATCTCGTCGCCACGCCCGGATCGGAGTTTAAAAAACCAATCCGGGTCCGCCAGCGACTGGCGGGCCAGTCCGATCACGTCCGCGGTGCCGGATTCGAGCAGGCTCTGCGCCTGCTGAAAGTCGTGAATCCCCCCGGTGACGACAACCGGTGTATTAAACCCTTTGTTTCGTATTGCGGTCCGGATTTTGGCGGTTGCGGCAAAATTGCGGCCGAACGGTCCGAAGGCATCCGAGAGGTAGCCCGGTATACATTCGTAACCACTCGGACCGGTATAGGGATAAGCGGCGTCGCCGATGGTCGGTTGCTTGGCATCATCGAATTTACCGCCACGTGAGGTCGAGACAAAATCCATCCCGGCAGCTGCAAATTGCTGAGCAAAAAAACTGCTGTCGTCTGTGCTTGATCCGTTTTCGATACAGTCTTCTGTCAGAAACCGACAGCCGACGACAAAGTCTTTACCGACGGTCTCTCGTACAGCCTGGTAGACCTCTATCGGCAGCCGGACGCGGTTCTCCAGAGAGTCGCCATAGCCGTCCCGCCGGTTGTTGGTTGCGGACAAGAACGATGCCATGGTGTAGGCATGGGCGTAGTGCAGTTCCACGCCATCAAAGCCGGCGATCTGTGCACGACGGGCAGCATCAGCAAAGAGGACGGGCAGGGTTTCTGGAAGCTCGGCGATGTGCGGAATCTGCGTATCGGTTACGTGCTCCCTATAACCAAAGCGCAACGATTCGAACTCCCTTGGACTGAGGATGGTCTTGAGTTCTTCCAGTTCGAGATCGCTGAGAGCTTTACGAACTCGGTTTTCGGACCAGTCATCCGCCTTTAAAGCATCGCGGTGCTGATCTGTAATTTTCAGATAGCGTGCAAAGAATTTTTCCGGTTCTGGCCGCCGCCTCACGGTTAGAAAATCGATCAGTTGAATCAGTAATCGGGTCTGTCCGTCACTGGCCGCACGGACCCTTTCCACCAGGGTCTGCAATCCCGGAATAAAACGATCGTCACTGATGCGCATCAGCGGACCGGACGCAATGTCGCGGATACCGGTGGCTTCAACGACCAGGACACCGGGTTGTCCGCGTGCAAAGCGCTCGTACCAGTCCAGATTGTCGGGAGTAACAAACCCGGTTTCAGTCGCTCGCCAGGGCACCATCGCCGGCACCCAGGTCCGTGCTGAGAGAGAGAGTGCCTGATAGTTCAAAGGCATAAAGAGTTTTGATGCGGCTGCGACGGCTGCGGTTGGCCATTCACCGGGGTGGGTGCGGTAACGGATACGTTCGGGCGGTTTCCACATCGGACTGAGTGACCCTGGACGATTCAGTGGACTATTTACTATATACCCATAATGTTTATAATTAAAGTATATTATCTGACTAGGGTCACGACCTTTATCCACTATGGCGACATCGTTGCAACGACCGCTCAAAATTGCCTGCGTCGGTGGCGGCCCAGCCGGGCTGTATTTTGCGCTGCTGATGAAGAAACACCAGCCCCATCACGAAGTCACTGTCTACGAACGCAACGCCGCGGACGATACTTTTGGCTGGGGCGTCGTTTTTTCTGACCAGACCCTTGGTCATTTCGGTGAAGCAGATCCCGAATCCCAGGCAAATATCCTGCAGTCATTTGCTCATTGGGATGATATAGAAATCCGGTTCCGCGGTCGGACGATCCGTTCAAGCGGTCACGGCTTTTGCGGTATATCGCGTCTTAAACTGCTGCAGATACTCCAGCACCGGTGTGCAGGCCTGGGTGTCACCCTCGAGATGGGGCGCGAAATCAAGAACGCCTGTGAATTTGACGAAGCGGATCTGATCGTCGCAACGGATGGCGCAAACAGCACTATTCGCCAGGAATTTGCAGATCATTTCAAGCCGGAGATCGACGAACGACAAAATCGTTTTATCTGGTTCGGTACGCACAAAGTTTTCGATGCATTCTCGTTTCTGTTTGTTGAGTCCGAATGGGGATGGTTTCAGGCGCATGCCTACCGTTTTGATTCCAAAACGTCGACGTTCATTGTCGAAACTTCGCAAGATTGCTGGCACCGGGCCGGGCTTGACCGTATGGCAGAAGACGAAAGTATTGCTTTTGTCGAATCACTGTTCAGTGAGTTTCTCGATGGTCAGCCACTGATGTCTCGTGCGGCACATCTCCAGGGTTCTGCAGCCTGGATCTGTTTCCGGCGCGTCTCAAACCAGAACTGGGTCAAAGACAATATTGTGCTGATGGGAGACGCCGCGCACACCGCACATTTTTCCATCGGCTCGGGCACCAAGCTTGCGATGGAGGATGCTATTGCATTGGCTCATCTATTGGAGGAACCGGGTAACCGGTCAATTCCTCAGGTGCTCGAGCAGTATGAGGCGGAACGCAAAATTGAAGTGCTCAAAATACAGTCTGCGGCCCGCAACTCCACGGAATGGTTTGAGAATGTCGACCGCTACACGGCACTACCAACAGAGCAGTTTGCCTATTCCCTGTTGACGCGAAGTCAGCGGGTAAGTCATGAGGGCCTTCGTCGGCGGGATCGTGTCTATCTAGACCGTATCGAGCACTGGTTTTCACAACAGGCGGGCCGCGCCGGTTCGGCGGTCGCATTGCCGCCGATGTTTACGCCTTTCACTTTACGAGATATGCATCTGACCAACCGGGTAGTGGTATCCCCCATGGCCATGTATTCGGCAGTGGATGGAATACCGGGTGACTTTCATCTGGTACATCTGGGTACACGCGCCCTGGGCGGTGCCGGGCTGATTTTTTCGGAAATGACCGTGGTATCCCCAACGGGCCGGATAACCCCGGGATGCGCTGGTATCTGGAATGACGAACAGTGCGCGGGCTGGCAGCGAATTGTTGCGTTTGTACACGAGCATTCGGAGGCCAAGGTGTGCCTGCAGTTGGGGCACTCAGGCCCTCGCGGATCCACACGCCTGCCGTGGGAAGGTGATGATCTGCCGCTTGAAGTTGATAACTGGGAGCTGCTGGCCGCATCGGCTCTAGCCTGGTCTGCTGACAATCAGGTACCCCGGGCTGCCAGCCGTTCTGACATGGACCGGGTCGTGGCTGATTTCGTGGCCGCCGCAAAGCGCGGTGCTGATGCCGGATTTGACATGCTCGAGCTACACGCTGCCCATGGTTACCTGCTGTCAAGTTTTATCTCACCTTTAACTAATCAACGTACGGACGTATATGGTGGATCCTTGAATAATCGTGTGCGCTTTCCGGTGGAGGTGTTTCGTGAGGTACGACGGGTGTGGCCACAGGCAAAACCCATGTCCGTGCGGCTTTCCGTTACGGATTGGCATACGGGTGGGCTGACCGATGCGGAGGGCGTCGCGGTTGCGCAGGCATTTAAGAACGAAGGCGTCGATCTGGTGGACGTTTCGACCGGCCAGACCAGCACACAGGCCGATCCGGTCTATGGGCGGATGTATCAGGTGCCTTTTGCCGATAGGATCCGTAACGAGATCGGTGTGGCAACCCTGGCGGTTGGTAACATATTTGAAGCAGACCATGTTAATTCGATTCTGGCTGCAGGTCGGGCTGATCTAGTTGCACTTGCTCGACCTCATCTGTCTGATCCGTTCTGGACGCTGCGCGCCGCAGCCGAGCTGAACTATGATTCACAGGCGTGGCCCCGACAGTACCTGGCCGGCCGGGATCAGCAACACCGGAATCTGGATCGGGCAGGGCAGTTACTGCGGCAGATCTAATGACGAGCAACGAATACATGACCGACCTAAGAGATATTCACGCGCTGGTCACCGGTGCGGGCAGCGGAATCGGCGAACAGATTGCCCGCGCGTTGTCCAGTGCTGGCGCCCGTGTTTCATTGATGGGCAGAACACACACAACACTGGTGTCCGTGGCGCAATCACTCGATCATAAATCACAGATCGCTGTGGCTGATGTCACAGATCGGCCTGGTGTCGCCGAAGCAGTCGAGCGGATTGTCGATCAGCACGGGCCGATTAAGATTTTGATCAACAATGCCGGCGGTGCTGTCAGTGAATCATTTGCTGCCGGAGAATCTGATTGCTGGGACGAGATGATCGATGTCAATTTGAACGGACTTTTCAACACCACAAGATGTGTTCTACCGCAAATGAAGAAACTGGCCAGCGGCAGGATCGTGACCATCGCCAGCACGGCAGGCCTGAAGGGCTATCCCTACGTCGTTGGTTACTGTGCAGCCAAACACGGGGCGATCGGGTTCACACGGGCCCTGGCTGCTGAACTGGCGGGGACTGGCATCACAGTCAATGCAGTATGCCCGGGGTTTACCGACACACCAATGCTGTCGAGGTCGATCGACACCATCGTGAGTAAAACAGGCCGCGACCGTGAAGAGGCCCGAGCGGATTTGACCAGGATGAATCCCCAGGGTCGCTTGATCGAACCAGCAGAAGTGGCCAACTGTGTGTTATGGCTGTGCTCATCGGCAGCAGGTTCAGTCAACGGCCAGGCACTTGCTGTTGACGGCGGTGAGACAGCTTTATGAAAGCTCAATCCCAAACTTCGGATGTTGTCACCACCATCAGCCGTAGCAGAGTCAGCGGCAAATCTGCGCTTAGGGCTTGGCTACGGCTTTGGTCCTGTGTCGGTTCGGTCGAAAGGGTTGTGCGTACACGCTTATACGGCGATCACGGCATGACACTGCCGCGTTTTGACTATTTATCACAACTCTATCGGCAACCGAATCGTCGGATGAACATGACTGAACTCAGTCGGCGACTGATGGTGTCCGGCGGTAATGTCACTGGCCTTACGGACAGGCTGGTGGCCGATGGTCTGGTTGAAAGAGAACAGGATCCGTCCGATCGGCGCGTACAGATTATTGCGCTGTCTGATTATGGTTATGAACGTTTTACTCAAGTCGCGCGTGAACACGAAAAATGGATAGGTGAGCTGTTTGAGGACCTGAGCCCGGACCAGGTGGGTGTGCTGAACCAGACGCTCGGGCAGTTGAAGACGTCGCTCGAGAGAAAATTGAATGAGCAGCAGGAGGAATGAATATGGGCAGCATGACTGATTATCAGTCCCAGCACTTCGGTTGGCAGGTCACCGACAGGGTCGCGACGATTAAGTTGAATCGCCCTGAGCGGAAAAACCCGCTGACATTCGAGTCCTACGCCGAACTGCACGATGTCTTTGAGCGGTTGAATGGCTGTGACCAGATCCGTGCCGTTGTGATTACCGGTGCCGGGGGCAATTTCTGCTCCGGCGGTGACGTGTTTGAAATAATTGAACCACTGACTAAACGTGACGAGGTGGGTCTGAAGCAATTTACCGAGATGACCGGCTCGGTGGTTAAGGCGATGCGTCACTGTCCACAGCCAATTGTGGCTGCGGTCGATGGCATTTGTGCCGGTGCCGGCGCAATACTGGCAATGGCTTCAGACATCCGTATCGCAACCGCGAGGGCGCGCACTGCATTCCTGTTTGTCCGGGTCGGCCTGGCCGGTTGTGACATGGGTGCCTGCGCCATTCTGCCCCGGATTATCGGGCATGGACGAGCCTCAGAATTGCTCTACACGGGTCGCTTTATGGATGCTGACGAAGGTGAGCGCTGGGGCTTTTTTAATCGGATCGAATCGCCGGAGTCAGTTCTGGAAGCCGCCCAGGCGTTGGCTGTTTCGCTGGCACAAGGACCCAGCTACGCACATGCCGTAACCAAAAGACAACTGCACGCAGAATGGGACATGTCTGTCGATGAGGCTATCGATGCGGAGGCACGCGCCCAGGCTGAATGCATGGCGACCAAAGATTTTCAGCGTGCCTTCGAAGCATTTGCTGCCAAGCGCACGCCGGTCTTTGAAGGTAACTGAGATGCCCGATAAAAGTTATCTCGACTGGCCCTTTTTTGACAGCCAACACCGGGTCCTGGCGCAAAGCGTGGAGGTATGGGCGGCAGCGCACGTCGACCAGATTATAGAAGCGGGTAACGGCTTGGATGACATCTGTATCAGTCTGGTTCGTGCACTGGGTGATGCGGGTATTTGTCGCCATGCGGTGGCTGAAGGCGATGCGCCGTTCGATGTGCGGTCGCTGTGCGTGATCCGTGAAACACTGGCACAATTTTCCGGATTGGCTGATTTTGCGTTCGCTATGCAGGGCCTGGGTTCCGGCCCGATCTCACTGTTCGGGACAGAGACGCAAAAAAATCAGTTTCTACCCGGTGTCGCGAGTGGACAGGCCCTGCCCGCGTTTGCCCTGTCCGAACCCGAAGCTGGCTCCGATGTCGCATCAATTACGACCAGCGCGCGGACAGATGGTACCGATTACCTGATCGACGGCTGTAAGACCTGGATATCCAACGGTGGTATTGCCGATCACTATGTCGTATTTGCGCGTACCGGTGAGGGATCAGGAACCAGAGGACTATCCGCATTCATCGTGCCGGCTGATAGCCCAGGGTTATCCATCACAGAGAGGATTGAGATCATTGCGCCCCATCCACTGGCGACCTTGGAATTTGACTCGGTCCGGGTACCGGCCGAGCTGAGAGTTGGTGCGCCCGGCGAGGGGTTCAAGGTGGCCATGGCGACATTGGATATTTTCCGTTCTACTGTCGGTGCGGCGGCACTGGGACTGGCCCGACGGGCCTTGAGTGAAACAGTCAGGTTTGTCGGTGAACGAAAAATCGGTGATACGGTGCTTGCCAGCTATCAGATGACACAGGCCCGTATTGCAGATATGGCAACCGGTGTCGATGCGGCTGCATTACTGGTCTATCGTGCGGCATGGACGAAAGACAGCGGGGCCCCACGGATCTCCAGGGAAGCTTCTATGGCAAAATTGTTCGCAACCGAAGAAGCGCAGCGTGTTATTGATTCTGCGGTTCAGTTACACGGCGGACAGGGTGTTCGGACAGGTCGCAAGGTCGAAGAGCTATATCGGGACATTCGGGCCATGCGGGTTTACGAGGGTGCCAGCGAAATTCAGAAATTGATTATTGCTCGGCAGACCCTGGGAACACCTTGATTTGACCCTTTACCGCAATTACCGATCGTGCGTTGATCAACAGAGCTCATAAAGCGAATGGGAGAGGCCATAGATACATTTGCTCGCGAAAATCTACCGGCAATCGAGTTGTGGCCAGAGATTGATCTAACGCACAGCGCATACCACTATCCTGATCGATTCAACTGCGTCACGCGGTTTCTCGATCAGTGGATCGAGCGAGGTGAAGGCCATCGAACAGCGCTGGTAACGCCGAGTGATCGCTGGACTTATGACAATCTCTATCAGCAGGTCAACCGGATTGCGCATGTTCTGGTTGAAGACTATGCCCTGGCTCCGGGGAATCGGGTGCTGCTGCGCTCTGCGAACAACCCGATGATGCTGGCGGCCTACCTGGCAGTGATCCGGGTGGGTGGGATCGCGGTAGGCACCATGCCGCTGCTGCGGTCTACGGAGTTAAGTGACATACTGAATAAGGCTCGAATTACCCATGCCTTGTGTGATTGGCGACTGCGCGCCGAGCTCGAAGCCTGCCGCGACCGGGCGCAGGACCTGACTACGATTGGTTACTTTCACTCGACAGCGTCCGACGGGCTTGAAGCACTGATGGATGGAAAACCGACCGATTACACAGCTTTTGACAGTGCGATAGACGATATCTGCCTAATTGCCTTTACCTCTGGCACGACTGGCCAGCCTAAAGGGACAATGCATTTTCACCGGGATCTGCTGGCCATTTGCGATGGATTCAATCGCATGGTCTTAAGGCCTGAGCCCGATGACATCTTTTGCGGCAGTCCACCGCTGGCGTTTACGTTTGGGTTGGGTGGCATGGCGCTGTTTCCGCTCGATGTAGGCGCCGCAGTGTTTCTACTGGAAAAGGCGTCGCCCGCTGTGTTGCTTGAGGCGATAGAGCATTATCGTGCGACGATTTGCTTCACGGCGCCCACAGCGTATCGCGCGATGTTGCCAGAACTGGCCACGCATGATGTTTCGTCGTTGCGCAAGGCGGTGTCGGCCGGGGAACATCTGCCAGCCGCTACCTTTAATGCCTTTTTCCAGGCCACCGGGATCAAACTGATCGATGGACTCGGTTCTACCGAGATGCTGCATGTCTTTGTGACCGCGCGCGAGGAAGATATGAAACCCGGTGCGACCGGCATAGCGGTTCCCGGGTACCGTGTTGCCATTCTGGATGATAACGGCGCCGAATTGCCGACTGGGCAGGTGGGTCGACTGGCGGTAAAGGGGCCTACGGGTTGCCGCTATCTGGCAGATGAGCGTCAGAAGGCCTATGTCCGTGATGGATGGAATCTGCCGGGTGATACCGCCCGTATGGATGAAGACGGCTATATCTGGTATGAGGCAAGGACCGATGACATGATTGTTTCATCGGGTTACAACGTAGGTGCACCAGAAGTGGAAAATGCATTGCTTAAACATCCGGCGGTTTTCGAGTGTGGCGTGGTGGGCCGAAAGCATGACCAGCGCGGTACTATCATTAAGGCCTATGTTGTGTGTGCTGACAACGTTAAGCCCGGACCAGAACTGGTGGCCGAGCTCCAGAATCATGTGAAGCACACGATCGCGCCGTATAAATATCCGCGTGAGGTGGAATTCGTGAGTGAACTGCCCAAAACTGGGACCGGCAAGATTCAGCGTTTCCGGCTCCGTGAAATGGCGCAGAAAGAAGGAACGCATCATGGGTAACCGAACTGTACTTCCGGAGGGTTGGCGTCGCCCCAAGGGTTATTCGAACGCGGTTGTCGCCCAAGGGTGTCAAATCTATGTTGCCGGGCAGGTGGGCTGGGATAGTGAGGAGAGATTTAATTCTGATGATATAGCAGAGCAGGCCGCACAGGCGCTCCGAAACGTTGTCGCGGTTCTGGAAGCTGCCGGGGCTGGGCCCGAGCATATCGTTCGCATGACGTGGTATGTCACTGACAAGGCCGCTTACATCGCGGGGCTCAAGGAAATCGGCCAGGCTTATCGAGACATTATCGGACGGAATTTCCCCGCCATGACTGCGGTCGAAGTCACAGCCCTGGTCGAGGATCGGGCCAAGGTCGAAATCGAATGTACAGCTGTCGTGGACGAAGGTTCGGGTTAGCTGGAACGTACTGGGCAAGGAGAAACGCATGTTTACTGACCGTATTGAAGGCAAATGGGTTGATGCATTCCGTGATGTGCTCGAGTTGTGCAAGGTGACCCCAGGGGAGGAGGTGGTAATCCTGTCTGAGACCCAGTCGCGCGCTGTGAATGTTCAACTCACCGAACTCGCCCTGCTGGCGCTCAAAGCCCGCCCATTTCATGTGGTAATGCCGACGCCGGTGCAGACCGCGCCGGTTTCGGTCCGATCAACCGGTGCGTCTGATGCGTTACAGCAGAACACAGCTGCATTGAACGCGCTCGCCAGCGCGTCGATGGTTGTCGACCTTACCTGTGAAGGATTACTGCACTCAACCGAGCTGCCCACGATTTTGAAGGGCGGCGCCAGGGTACTGATGATCTCGAATGAGCACCCGGAAGCGCTCGAACGCCTGCGTCCGGCCGAGGATCTCAAGCCCAGGGTCCGCGATGCAGTTAAACAGACCAAGGCGGCTCGCAAGATGACAGTAACTTCGGATGCCGGCAGTGATCTGGTGATCGATATTGCCGACTGTCCTGTTGCTGGTGTGTGGGGATGGACAGACAGACCGGGTACCGTGACACACTGGCCAGGTGGGATACTGGTTGCGT
Organism: Gammaproteobacteria bacterium; assembly: GCA_022450155.1. Lineage (NCBI taxonomy): Bacteria > Pseudomonadati > Pseudomonadota > Gammaproteobacteria > Gammaproteobacteria bacterium. The sequence goes on from JAKUQR010000018.1 coordinate 18,071, forward strand.
TTCCAGGTCGAAATGCGGTTAACGGCCGGTTGGTGATGAAGCCGGGCGATATCAATCTTACGTTCAAGCGTTACATCGAAACACCGATCACGCTGGTCATCGAGAATGACTATGTGACCCAGGTCGAAGGCGACGGACTCGATGCGCAGTTGATGCGTGAGTATTACGCAGCCTGGGATGATCCTGAAGCTTATGGGGTCTCCCATGTGGGCTGGGGATTGAATCCCAATGCGCGCCACGAAGCGCTGACCATGTATGACAAACATGACATCAACGGCACTGAACTGCGGGCGCTCGCAGGAAACTTTCTGTTTTCAACAGGCGCCAATGAATTTGCCAAACGATTCACGATGGGTCACTTTGATCTGCCGATGATCGGGTGCACAGTCGCCTTAGATGGCGTACCGGTCGTTGAAAACGGTCAGTTGGTTGGAGCGGAATCGAGTGGGTAAGGTCGACTATATCGAAACAGGTTCAGGTCCTACGGTGATGTTTCTGCACGGTATCGGTGGCGGGGCCTTGGGGTTCAAGCACCAGTTGGAAGTTTTTGCTCGGGCCGGTTTTCGTGCTGTTGCCTGGGACATGCCAGGATATGGCCGGTCGGATCCGCTCGAAGACATGACTTTTCCGGCGCTGGCTGATGCCATGCTCTGGCTGGTGGATCAACTCAGCGTCGACACGGTGCACGCTGTTGGTCATTCTATCGGCGGGATGGTGGTGCAGGAATTTGCCTGCCATCATCAGAGCCGGCTGGCGTCCATGGTGTTGGCCCAGACCTCACCGGCATTCGGCAATCCATCAGGTGATTTTCAGAAAAAGTTTGTTGCTGACCGACTCAAGCCGCTGCAGGAGGGGAAGACGATGGCTGATATCGCCGAAGATGTCATTCCAGAACTCATTGCAGGTGGTGCATCCAGTGATGCTTTGGAGTTGGCCAAGGCCTGCATGAATCAGATCACCCCTGATACCTACAGCGCAGCGATGCGATGCATTGTGACCTTCGAGGGTCGGGACAACCTGCCCAGAATTACGTTACCCACACTGGTACTGGCGGGTGATCAGGATCAAAACGCGCCCGCGCCCATGATGGAGAAGATGGCGTCGAAGATACCGGGTGCGGAGTATGTTTTGCTCGCCGAGACAGGGCACCTGGCACCCATAGAAAATGCAGAAGGTTTCAACAGAGTTGTTGTCGAATTTGTTCAACGGCACCAGCAAAACTTGGAGTTATAGGTATGGCGACTCGTCCGGCAGATTGCCACCCTGATGCGCCAATGTTTGAAGCGGATGCCTGGGGACTGACCTCCCAGGAGCGTGAGCTTTCGACCGTTGCAAGAGAGCTTGGCCAATCCCGGTTTGCCGAGCGCGCGGCCGGTTACGACCGGGAGGCGTCATTTCCGACCGAAAACTATCGGGATATGCACGAGGCTGGACTGCTCGGGATATGTATACCTAAAAGCGATGGCGGACATGAGGCACCGCTGCGGTGTTATGCCCTGGCGGCAGCGGAGATTGGGCGCTACTGCGGTGCCACTGCGCTGACTTGGAACATGCACGTGAGTTCCTGCTTGTGGTCAGGTGCACTGACAGACGATCTTGATATGGATGATGTGGTTCGGGCGCAGCACCACCAGAATCGCTCGATTCACTATCGGCGAATTCTGGATGATGGCGCAATCTATGCGCAGCCTTTTTCTGAAGGTGGTGCAGCGGCATCGGGCGCCGTTGCGTTTGGCACCACGGCTCGTAGAGTTGAGGGGGGCTGGCAGGTAAACGGTAAGAAAATTTTTGCCTCACTTGCAGGCAGTGCGGATTATTACGGTGCATTGTGTACCGAACTGCTTCACGAGGATGATCGCCCGAGTCGGCGAAATACGCTTTATCTGGCCATTCCTGCGGCGGCCGGCGGGGTTCGCGTCACTGGTGACTGGGATCCGATGGGTATGAGAGGTACGGTGAGCCGCACACTGCTGTTCGAGGACGTGTTTGTACCTGACGGGTCTGAACTGATGCCACGTGGGATTTACTATCAGGCAGCAAGTCAGTGGCCACACATGTTTCTAACCCTGACGCCTGCTTACCTTGGCTTGGCGCAGGCGGCTTATGACTTTACAGTTCGGTACCTGCGTGGCGAGGTGCCGGGGATGCCACCGACAAAGCGGAGGATGTATCCGACCAAGCGTTTGGCGGTCGCACAGATGCGGGTCATGCTGGAGCAGACCAAATCGGTCTGGTTTCAAGTGATGAGCGAAGCGCGTCGAAATCCGACCAAGGACCAGGTGATGCGGGCTTACGTCGCTCAGTATACCGTTATGGAAAATTCCAATGAACTGGCTCAACTTGCAATTCGTACCTGTGGCGGCCAATCCATGCTCAAGGAGTTGCCGCTGGAACGCATCTACCGGGATTCCCGCTGTGGGTCGCTGATGCTGCCCTGGACGGCCGAACTATGCCTCGACAAACTGGGTCGGGACACGCTTTACGAGGTTGGTGAGACGGATGAATCATGAGTCAGGATGTCTGTCAGTGGATCGAAACACACGCTGACTTTGCTCCTGAAAAAATTGCCGTTCGATTCGAGGGGCAAGAAATTACTTACCGCCAGCTGCTGTTGCAGATCAAGACGACGGCGGCTGTTCTCAAAGCGGCCTATGACATTGGTCGGGGCGACCGCATTGCCTACCTGGGCTTCAATTCTCCCGAACTGCTGGTACTTTTCTTTGCCTGTGCGCGGCTGGGGGCCTTGCTGTTGCCGCTCAACTGGCGACTGACGCGTCCGGAGCAGGCCTATATTCTGGAAAATGCCGCGGCCAGGATACTGGTCTGCGATGATGATCACGTGACGATTGGGCATCAGTTATCAGAAACGGTACCCGGCTGCAAAATCTGTGATCACGCTGATATCGCTGCGGTCACAGGCGGTACGGAGGGTCAGGTAGACCGCAATCCGCATATCGATCTCACAACACCCCTGCTGCTGGTCTATACATCCGGTACGACAGGCCAGCCTAAAGGTGCGGTACTGACGCAGGAAGCCGTATTGTTCAATGCCTTGAACAGTGTCCACATGCATGATCTGGATGTCTCGGATCACATTCTCACTGTGTTGCCGATGTTTCATGTGGGTGGGCTGAACATACAGACCACACCTGCCCTTTATGTCGGTGCAACCGTTACGTTACAGCGACGCTTTGAACCGGCCATGGTGCTGTCAGCCATTCGCGATCTTCGTCCAACTCGGCTTGTGCTGGTCCCGGCCACAATCATCGCGTTGGCCGAACATCCGGACTTTAAGACCACAGACTTGGGTTCAATTCGGTCAGTGACGACAGGGTCGACCATTGTTCAGAAGTCGGTGATCGATATTTTTCACGACCGCAACGTTCCGGTTATCCAGAACTACGGCTTGACAGAGACCGGCCCTGTTGCACTTTACCTCCGTATTGATAATGCTTTCAGCCGCGTTGGGTCAACTGGCCGTGGGGCGCTGCATACACGCTTTCGAATCGTCGACGAGGAAGACCGAGATGTGCCTGCAGGGCGGTCGGGTGAACTTCTGCTGCAGGGGCCGAACGTGCTCTCGGAGTACTGGGGTGATCCGGCAGCGACCCGTGAGGCACTGCAGGAAGGATGGTTCAGGACAGGTGACATCGGTTACTGTGACACTGATGGCTATGTGTATATCAACGACCGGAAGAAAGACGTGGTGATTTCTGGCAGTGAAAATATATATCCTGCCGAACTCGAGCACGTACTGGATCAAATTGAGGAGCTGGTCGAGGCCGCAGTAATCGGTATGCCCGATAGCAAGTGGGGTGAAGTGCCTGTTGCGGTTATCGTGCTGGAAGCAGGCTGTGACATCGACAATGCCGCGCTGTTGTCGTGCTTCGATGGGGTGCTGGCCCGGTTTAAGCATCCCAAGGCGGTGGTCCGTGTCGATGCGCTGCCCCGGAATGTGATGGGCAAGGTTCTTAAACATGAACTGCGGCAGATGCTCGCTGACGGGACCCTGGTGCCCGAGTGAGGCGATGTAGTGCCGCCAATGAGTAACACAACTTTGGGTGTCGACTGAAAGGACATGGACACGACTCTGGGAATCACACTGCTAGGGACCGGTTGTCCATCTGTCAGTACGGCCCGGTTTGGTCCTGCCAACCTAGTTCAGTGCGGCAGCATGAAGCTGCTCGTTGACATCGGATCCGGTGTCACCCAGCGGCTGCTGGGGTGTGGTGCGAACGGCGCAATAATTGACGCGGTGCTGGTGACCCATATCCACACCGACCACCTGGTAGACCTTTACCAGTTCATCATTTCTTCCTGGCATCAGAACCGCGACCGCAAGCAGGTCATCTACGGACCGCCCGGTATCAAAGAGTTGGTCGAATCGACGATGGCAGTGTGGCGGACGGAGCGGGAACTTAGGATCAAGTGGGAAAAACGCTCATCGCTCGCTGCGTTTGAGATCGAAATCCATGAGCTTGAATCAGAAGGCGTAGTACTCGAGCATGCTGGCGGCCGTGTCAGCGTGGTCAAGGTCGAGCACCAGCCGGTTGAACCGGCATTTGGTTTTATTTTTGAAGCGAGCGGGCGCAAGCTGGTTTTGAGCGGCGACACGCGGTATTGCGAAAACCTCGTTGAGGCTGCCAGGGGAGCAGATGTTCTGGTGCACGAGGTTTTTGTCCATGGCTCGATGCCGGTGATCGGCACCCGCACTGAGCGGGGACTGGCCAACGTGGCGGCTTACCACACGGCCAGTACCGATGTCGGCAAAGTAGCTGCGCGGGCGGATGTGGGTTGCCTGCTTCTGACCCATATCGTGCCTCCCGACACCGATCGTGCAAGATTGTTAGAACAAGCGCGTGCAGAGTATGCCGGTCCAGTCATCGTGGGCGAAGACCTCATGGCGATCGATGTCATCACAGGAAGTGTGCAGTGGGGTGATGTGAATTTCAGCCTGCCGGTCAGGTCATAACCGGTAGGCTGGCGACCGGTGTGCCTTAGGTCGACCGACAAGCGCATTTCACGGAAGGATTGGTTCGGCCCGTTATAATGAGTCGCATGTCCGCGGTTCGAAATATTCTGTTCATCATGGCCGATCAACTCAGGGCAGATTACCTGAGTTGCTATGGGCACCCGACGTTAGAAACACCGAACATCGATGCCCTGGCCACGCGCGGGATGAAATTTGACCGCGCGTACTGTAACGCGGCGATATGTGGCCCGTCCCGCATGTCGTTTTACACCGGCCGAACAATGGCGAGTCATGGTTGTGCCTACAACCGGGTACCGATTCGAACCGACGAGTGGACGCTCAGTGATTACATGCGGGCTGAGGGATTGCGTTCAGCTCTAGTGGGAAAGACCCATTTTGGCGCCAACCCAACGGATGTTGAGCGCCTGAATCTTGCCGCAGAAGGTGTTGACGGTCGCTATGTGCTCGAGTGTGGTTTTGAACCATATGAACGGGATGACGGACTGCATCCGATGGGCATGTTTGATCCCAATCTGAGATACAACCAGTACCTGCGGGAACAGGGCTACGTATCCGACAACCCGTGGAACGACTTTGTAATTTCTGCGCTCAATGACGCTGGCGATGTCGTCAGCGGATTTTATATGCGCAATGCTCATCTACCGGCGCGGGTTTCGGCTGAGCACTCGGAAACAGCCTACATGACACGGCGGGCTATAGACTTTATTCGGGAAGCAGGCGATGAGCCGTGGAGTCTGCATCTGAGCTATATCAAGCCGCACTGGCCTTACATGGTGCCTTCACCATATCACAGCATGTACGGTGTTGAGGATATTCTGCCTGCAGTACGCAGCGATGAGGAAAGGGCTGATCCGCATCCCGTAGTCAAGGCATTTATGAACCATGGAGAGAGTGTCGTACTGTCCGACGATGCTGCGCGACAAAACGTTATCCCGACCTACATGGGACTTGTGAAGGAAATCGATGACCACGTGGGCCACCTGATGACGGCTTTGTCAGATCTGGGCCGATCGGGAGATACATTGATTGTGCTGACGAGCGATCACGGTGATTACCTGGGTGATCACTGGCTGGGCGAGAAAGAGCTGTTTCACGAACCGTCTGTCCGTATTCCGCTTATCGTTGCTGATCCGTCCGAGTCCGCGGACCTGAGCAGGGGGTGTGCCTCCCAGGCACTGGTCGAGGGTATCGATCTGATACCGACCTTTATCGAAGTGCTGGGCGGTGATCCTCATCAACCCTGGCTGGAAGGCAGGTCGTTTCTGGACATACTTCATGGAAGAGACGCTGAATCGAGGGATTTCGTCGTGGCTGAGCTCGATTATTTTGCGCGCAAAGCCCGGTTGGAACTCAAGGTAGCAGCTGACCGGGCAAAAGGGTGGATGGTGCGATCCGAACGGTGGAAGTATGTGTTCTACGAAGGGTTTGACTCCCAGTTGTTTGACCTTGAAGGTGATCCAAATGAGTTGGTCGATCGGGCCTCAGATCCGTCATGCCAGGGGATCCTCGATGAGCATCGGGATCGTCTTTTCCACTGGTTCAGGTGTCGGAAATCCACGGTCACTGTTGATTACGCCTATCTCGATACCCGCCATGAATTTGCGACCAGGGGCGGGTTTATATTCGGGGAGTGGTAGGATAAAACCGCCCCTGATGGAATATCCAGCGTTAAGCCAGTCGTATTAAAAGCGATGGAGGGAAGCCGATGATTTACACCAGCGAACGAACAGATCTCAAACTGGAAATCCCGAACGTTTCCATAACGGAGTATGCACTGCGACACGCTGAACGGCTGGCTGATAAGCCGGCCCTGATCGACGGTCCTTCAGGCCGTAGTCTGACCTATGGCCAACTGGCCGGCGGTATCAAAAAAGTTGCCGGTGGGCTGTATGCCAGAGGATTCAGAAAAGGAGATGTCTTGGCAATTTATTGCCCCAATATGCCCGAGTACGCGCTGGTGTTTAATGCTGTCGCTTCAGTGGGTGGTATCAACACCACGGTTAACCCGCTGTATACGGCTGCAGAACTTGCCAAGCAGCTCAACGATGCCAATGCCAGGTTTCTGGTGACTGTACCCCCATTTCTGGATAAGGCGCTTGAAGCCGCAGGCAGCTCTTCGGTTGAAGAGGTCTTTGTCTTCGGTGAGGGCGAAGGGGCACGCTCTTTTTCGGAGTTAATGTCCACCGACTCACCAGCCCCTGCTGTTGAGATCGACCCTAAGAATGATCTGGTGGTTCTGCCTTATTCGAGCGGTACAACGGGTCTACCCAAGGGTGTGATGCTTACCCACCACAATCTTGTTGCTAATTTGTGTCAGGTAGACGGTTTCGAAGAACAAAAACGCATGGGCGAAGACGAGATCATCATGGCAATGCTGCCGTTCTTCCACATCTATGGGATGATCGTGGTCATGAAGCTGGCGCTCGCTGGAGGCGCTACTCTGGTCAGTATGCCTCGATTTGATATGGAGGAGTTTCTCGGTCTGGTACAGCAATACAAGGCGACCACGCTGCCACTGGTTCCGCCCGTCGTACTGGGATTGGCCAAGAGTCCCCTGGTCGATCAGTTTGACCTTTCCAGTGTGAAGACGATCTTCTGTGGTGCAGCCCCGCTGGGACGAGAATTATCTATAGAGACCAGCCAGCGAATTGGCTGTCCGATAATGCAGGGATACGGCATGACCGAGGCAAGCCCGGTGACACACTTGTCCTCGATGGACCCGGATAAATCTCGGCAAGGTGCCATCGGAAAAGTGATTCCTGATACCGAAGTCCGGGTGGTCGATGTCGAGTCCGGTCGCGATTGTGCCCAGGGTGAAGACGGTGAACTCTGGATACGCGGTCCGCAAATCATGAGGGGCTATCTCAATCAACCCGAAGAAACAGCAGACTGTATCGATTCGGAGGCTTGGTACCACACCGGTGACGTCGGTTATGTCGATGAAGAAGGGTTCTTTTTCATTGTGGACCGTGTTAAGGAGTTGATTAAATACAAGGCAATGCAGGTCAGTCCTGCTGAACTCGAGGCGCTGCTGGTGACACATCCGGCCATAGTCGATACGGCAGTGATCCCGAGTCCCGATGAGGAAGCCGGTGAGATTCCCAAGGCCATCGTAGTACTAAAAGAGCCGGAGGCCGCGAGTGATGAAATGGCCGACGAGATCATGGCCTTTGTCGCGGACAATGTCGCACCGCACAAGCGCGTGCGGTTACTGGACTTTGCTGAGCAGATTCCTAAATCTGCTTCCGGCAAAATTCTGCGGCGGGTACTCGTCGAAGCAGAGCGAAGCAGAAATGGTTAGGTGCAATCCAGCACCAGGAGCAGTCCGTTCACGTCAAGATGGCGCACCACTGGAATCTGTTGGTCAACGGTGTTGTGAATATAGAACCAATTCAGAACCAAATATTGCACCACTAGCCGGATCGCTCCTCACCTTGCAAAGCGGATTGATAAGGTGAACAATGGACAGGTGATCAGCGATGCTGACACGGTATAAGTCTGACTACCAAAGGAGACAATTAATGCGAATGACAACAAAACTGATTAGCGCTATTGGTGCGATTGTTCTCGCATTGACTGGCGTAACTGTACAGGCGGATACCCCTAAAGCGGGTGGTACATTGATTATGTCGATCGGCACGACGCCTCGACATCTCAATCCCGCAGTACAGTCCGGTATTGCGACGGGTGCACCGGGCGCACAGCTTTTTGCGACTCTGCTTCGGTTCGATGACCAGTGGAATGCTCATCCCTACCTTGCGAAGTCCTGGCAGGTGTCTGATGACTCAAGAACAGTGACGTTTAATCTCGTCGAGGGTGCGACGTTCCATGACGGCGCACCGATCACCTCTAAGGACGTTGCATTTTCCATCAAGACCATCAAAGCGCATCATCCGTTTAAAACGATGTTTGGAGCAGTCGAAAGTGTCGAAACACCGGACGCAAATACGGCTGTTTTCAAATTATCCAAACCACATCCGGCTCTTATGCTGGCACTGTCCTCACAGCTCGGATCGATCATCCCAGAACATATTTATGGCGATGGACAAGATCCAAAGAAACATCCACGTAACTCTCAAGACGTCGTCGGTTCGGGACCATTTAAGTTCGTTGAGTTTGTTCGGGATCAACATATTATCCTGGAACGGAATGAGAACTTTTTCATCAAGGGTCGTCCGTATCTAGACAAAATCGTCATGCGGATTATCAAAGATCCAACAGCAAGATCCCTCGGAAGAGAGAATGGCGAAATTGACATGTCGGCCTTTGAGTCATTGGCGCAAGACATTTTGCATGCTGAGGGTGTTGCGCATTTGACTGCGACTGACCAAGGTTACGCGGCTATAGGGCCAATAGCCTGGTATGCGTTTAATACGAAGAAAGAGCCACTGAGTGATGTGCGAGTACGGCAGGCGATCGCTTACGCGATTGATCGCGATTTCCTCATGAACGCGATCAGCCAGGGTACAACTAAGGCGGCTTATACTGGTATTCATCCGGATAGTATTTTTCATGAGCCAAATGTCGAGCACTATGATCTAGATCTAGACAAAGCCAACGCCATGCTTGATGACGCGGGTTATGCACGTGGCGGTGATGGAATGCGTTTTCCTCTGACAGTTGACTTCGGTTGGCCGGGTGCCAAGCCAAACGCTGAATACCTAAAACCTCAGCTCAAAAAGATTGGGATCGATGTCACTGTACGCACATCAGCGGGGTTTCCCGCCTGGGCAAAGACTGTTTCAAATTGGGACTTTGATATCACAACCGATGTGGTATTTAACTGGGGTGATCCAGTTATCGGTGTGCATAGAACCTATTTGTGTAATAACGCGAAAAAGGGTGTGATCTGGTCGAACACTCAGCAGTACTGTAACTCGGAAGTTGATGCCATATTGGCTAAAGCTGGTCAGGAGAACGATCAGGCGAAACGGGTCGCTTTCTATTCCGAAGCGCAGAAACTAATTGCGAAAGATGTACCGATCTATTTCACAGAAACCGTGCCTTACCACACGATCTACAACCATACCAAGGTGGGCAATCCACCGAATACGATTTGGGGCACTTGCTCCCCAATGGACGAGGTCTATCTGAAGAATTGACCTAGAGAAATGTCAGATGTTGTTCGGAAATGCCTGCTGCTTGTCAGCAGGCATTTCTCATTTGGTCGAACAAGTTAATTTCATATTAAATACATAGTAATTCAATGCAGTTTTTGATCATCACACTTAAGCGTGCCGGTTTTGGTCTCGTATTGCTTGTTGCTGTTTTGGCGTTGAATTTTGTGCTGATACACATTGCTCCAGGCGATGTCGCAGACACGATTGCCCAGGATGCTGGTGGATTAGATGCAGAGATAATGGAGCAGATTCGCGAAGATTACGGGCTTGATCTACCTTTGTGGGAGCAGATGGCGAAATATTTCTGGGGTGTGGCAAGGCTAGATCTTGGTTATTCTTTTTACTATAACGAGCCGGTTACCAAACTCATAATGGAGAAGTTACCAGCCACTCTTTTGTTAGTGATCAGTGCCCAGGTTATATCCATTTTCTTGGGTATATTGCTTGGTGTCACGGCAGCTCGAAACCCAAACGGGGTGACAAGCCATTTTGTTACCGTGTTGTCTTTGGTTGGCTATGCGGCGCCGGTGTTTTGGACCGGTATCATGCTGATAATTTTGTTTTCCGTTATCGTCCCGATATTTCCCATAGGAAACATGATAGATGTGTCAGTAGAAAGGGACGGGATCGCTTATGTCATTGATGTGTTGCACCATTTAGTCTTGCCAGCGGTTACTTTGGGTTCGATTTTTCTGGCGATTTATAGCAGATTGTCGAGAGCCAGTATGTTGGATGTGTTGGGCTCTGACTATGTTAGAACAGCACGGGCCAAAGGCTTGTCGGAATTCCAAGTAGTGTTCAAGCATGCGTTGCGTAACGCACTACTCCCAGTGGTTACAACTGTTGGATTGGTATTTTCTGGAATTATTTCCGGTGCAGTTCTTGTCGAGACTGTGTTTAGTTGGCCAGGGTTGGGAACGTTAGCTGTCCAGGCAATTGTCGCAAGAGATACCCCAACAATTTTGGGTATCTTGTTCTTTTCATCGTTGGTTGTCGTAGTGGCGAATTTATTGACCGATATGGTGTATCGAATTATTGATCCGAGAATCAAGACATCAGAAGGAAGTCAGGCGTAATCGTGAGTGAAGAGCTAAAACAGCAAAGCCTGAGTCATCAAGAAATGGGTGTTGTTCAGATTGAGCACCCTTTTACAGAGGCCGCGCGAATGTTCGCCGCAAACTATGCCGCTGTCGCAGGGTTGCTTGTGTTGGCAATTATTATCGTAGTCTCGTTGTTGGGCCCGTTTCTGTATACGGTTGATCCCTGGGAGATGGTCTGGTCTCCCTTTAGCCCCCCAGGGGCCAAAGGGTTTCTTTTAGGAACAGACTATTTAGGACGCGATCTTGTGGCCCAAATTATTCACGGTGGAAGGGCGACCATAGCAGTGGGGTGTGCTGCTGCTTTATTGAGTGTCCTGATTGGTATTACTTTTGGAGCCCTGTCGGGATTCTATCGGGGGTGGGTTGAGGAAATTCTGATGAGAATCACGGAATTCTTTCAGGTGTTGCCGACATTGCTATTTTCTATGGTTCTTGTTGCGCTTTTTGGAGCTTCACTACAGATGATTGCGTTTGCGATTGGCATCGTTAGCTGGACTGGTGTTGCCAGGGTCACGCGAGCTGAATTTCTTAAAATTCGAGAACTCGAGTACGTTACCGCTTCGCGTTCGGCTGGTGCGAAGGCTCCGACCTTAATCTTTAGAGTGATTTTGCCTAATGCGTTGCCACCAATTGTGGTGCAAGCGGCATTGCTGGTTGGTTTTGCAATTTTATTTGAAGCGGGTTTGAGTTTTCTAGGTTTGAGTGATCCCAACGTGGTGAGTTGGGGTGCGATGATGGGAAATAATCGACCATTCATCCTACAACACTCCTTCACAATCATGTATCCAGGCCTGGCTATTTTTATTACGGTGTTGGCCATCTCATTGGTAGGAGATGGCTTGAATGATGCATTAAATCCCAAGCTTCGGAAACGTTAATGGCAGAACCACTACTGTCGGTTAGAAATTTGACGGTTGAGTTCACGATCCGTGGTGGTGTAGTGCCGGTGATTGATGATCTGTCATTTGATCTTGGCCCCGGTGAAACATTGAGTCTGGTCGGAGAATCTGGCTGTGGCAAAAGTATGACCGCGCTTGCAATTATGGGATTGATCCCATCACCGCCTGGAGTGATATCTGCAGGCTCAATAACTTTGCAGGGCGAAGATCTAGTTCAAACAACAGATGCCAGGATGCGTGAGATCAGAGGCAACGAAGTTTCGATGGTTTTTCAAGAACCCATGACGTCCCTGAATCCGGTCTACACGGTAGGTGAGCAAATTGCTGAGACGCTGCGACGTCACCAGAGACTGACCCGGAAGCAGGCCCAAGTTCAGGCGATTCAGATGATAGATGCGGTACAGATACCCCTGCCTGACCGTCGTGCAAATGATTATCCGCATCAACTATCCGGTGGAATGAGGCAGCGCATCATTATTGCGATGGCGTTGGCTTGCCAACCAAAAATTCTGATCGCAGATGAACCGACAACCGCATTGGATGTGACTGTACAGGCACAGATTTTCGATCTAATGCAGAACTTACAACATGAGACAGGTGCGGCGATCATTCTCATCACTCACGATATGGGGTCGGTCGCCGAAATGGCTGAGCGAGTGGTGGTTATGTACGCTGGGCGTAAGATTGAAGACGGTCGAGTGGAAGATATTTTGTTGCGACCACAGCACCCTTACACCCGAGGACTCATAGCGTGTGTGCCACATCTGTTGGGCAAAGTGACAGCGGACCGGCCATATCTTCAAGAGGTGCCTGGAATGGTGCCCCCGCTTTCTGAATTTGGCTTCGATGGTTGCATGTTCGCACCACGATGCGATCTGGTTCGCGATGTCTGTTGGCAAGAAAAACCCCACCACACAAAGCTAACAGAGACCCAAAGCGTAGCATGTTGGGAGCTTGTTACCAGCAATGAGTCAGCCGATGCCTGACACTGCGCCGATGTTAGAACTTCGTGATGTGGAGGTTCGCTTCGACCTTAAGCGAACGAACCTCTTCGGTGCCGCGCTGCAGTTGAGAGCGGTCGATGGCGTTTCGCTATCGCTACAACGAGGCCAGACTATGGCTGTTGTAGGTGAATCCGGTTCGGGTAAGACGACACTGGCTCTGGCGATCGCTCGTTTAATACCTGTAACCACCGGTAAAATTCGAATGGGTGATGTTGACCTGCTTGGCTTACAAGGTGAATCGCTCCGAACTCATCGACGGCATATGCAGTTTATTTTTCAGGATCCTTATTCGTCGTTGAATCCAAGATTACGTGCCAAGGATATCGTCCGAGAGCCACTCGATCGTTTAAGTATTGGATCAGTTAAGAGTCGTAACAATCGGGTTCAGGAACTGTTTGAACAGGTCGGGCTACGTCAGGACCAACTGAGACTGTTTCCTCATCAGTTTTCAGGTGGTCAACGCCAGCGAATTGGCATCGCCCGGGCGATTGCTTCAAGTCCTAGTCTTGTGATCTGCGATGAGCCGGTTTCGGCGCTTGATGTGGGTGTCCAGGCGCAGATACTAAACTTACTTCGCAGATTGCAAAAAGATCTCAATCTGACGTATCTGTTTATTTCTCACGACCTTGGTGTTGTTCAACACATGTGTGACAGTATTGCAGTGATGTACATGGGCAAGATCGTCGAGCAAGCGGACCGTGAATCACTTTTTAATAATCCCAAACATCCCTATACCCAGGCGTTGCTGTCGGCCGTGCCGTCAGCGGACCCAAATCGTAGAAACCGGGGGCGTCGCACAACCATCACTGGTGATCCGCCGAACCCGATCGATTTGCCGCCTGGCTGTCGCTTTGCTTCACGCTGTCCACTTGTGGTCGATCAGTGCCGGACGGATCTGCCCGATCTGAGAGCGGTGGACAGAACACACCGAGTAGCGTGTCATCTAGCGGAGTGACCATTCGGCCCGAAATATCTGGTCCGGGTGTGCCGTGAATCGGCCTGGCGATCGAATCGCTCCGGGGGCCAGTGTTGTGACCTATCCCGGGGCGCAGGCTCGGATAACCGCTTCAAAGACCGCTTTTGACTCCGCGCCGCGCGCGAATGGGCTGACGATGGGCAGATCGATGCCCGATTCCCGATAGGCTTCGATCTTTTCCCGGCACTGGTCGGCAGTGCCGACCACGCTGGTCGCCTCGATCATGGCATCGGTCACAGCGCGGGTTGCGGCCGCCCGGTCGTTTCGGGACCAGGCCTCGGCCACTCGAGCGGCCTCCCCGGCAAACCCGTATTCGGCGATCAGACGGTTATAGCGCGGGAAAAACCCCAGGTAAAACGCCAGCCCCGGCCGTAACACATCAAGGGCATCTTCTCGGTTGTCCGCGAGTGCGGCCGGCAGCAGCGAGGTCACGTCGATGTCAGCGGCATTTCGTCCACAGCGGGCAGCGCCCTCGGCAATCCACTGCCTGGATCGCATGCTGTTTTCCAGCGTGCTGCGGGTCAGGATAAGACCGTCGGCGATTTCACCACAGACAGAAATCATCTTCGGGAAAAGTCCCGCAAGGTAAATCGGAATGTCTTTGCGTTTCGGGCTGAACCAGAAATCGAAATTCTCGATCGTCACCGTTTCGCCGGCGTACTGGACCACACCATCGCGCAGCAGGGCCCTGACAATGTCAACGCTTTCCCTCACCCGCGTGATCGGTTTAGCGTAATCCATCCCGTGCTCGGGTTTTACCTGCACACTGTGACTGGAACCCAGTCCCAGAATAAATCGACCGCCTGAGATTTCGTCAACTGTGGCTGCGGCCATCGCAATGGTCGGGATCGAACGCACGAAGACGCTGGATATCGCCGTGCCCAGCAGAATTGTCGATGTCTGTGTCGCGCACGCGGTCAATACCGAGAACTGGTCACCGCCATGGCCTTCGGCGACCCACGCCGATTCATAGCCCAGTGATTCGGCCAGCTTGACGCATTCCACTATCTCAGCCGGGCTCGGTCCTCCGGAGAAGGCGATTCCAATACGAGTCAACTGACTTCTCCTGTTTGGGCGATGCAAGGTGCTACAGGTTGAAAAAAGATCGTGTGGCTTTAGCTCAACTTCAGGCATGACCTGTTTCGTGGCGGGTCAGGCGGTTATGATACGACTGTCGTACATTTCGCGCACCCTGTTTACCAGAGAGATCTTTCAATTTATGCCTGATCTTGATCCTGTGACACTTTCCGTTCTCAAGGGGCGTCTCGAACAGATTGCGGACGAGATGGATGCGACGCTCTTTAGATCCGCATTTAATCCGATCATTGCGGAAGCTCATGACGCCAGTCACGGGCTCTACCACGCCACCACCGGGGAAACCCTGGTTCAGGGAAAGAGTGGTCTGCCGATATTCGTCGGCACCATGGCGTTCGCTGTTCGACTGGTGATCGATCGCATCGATGCGGCCGATGCCCCTTTGAATTCCGGCGACATTTACATCTTCAACGATCCGTATGAAGGCGGCACGCATCTCTCCGACTTCAAGCTGGTACGTCCTTATTTCTACCAGGGCGAACTTTTTTGTTTCCTGGCTTCGGTGGGGCACTGGCACGATGTCGGTGGCAATGTGCCTGGTAACTACAACCCCGCAGCGACCGAGAGCTTCCAGGAAGGTATGCTGATTCCGCCCGTAAAACTCTGTGAGGGTGGGCGAATCCAAAACGACATCATTGACATCCTGAAGGCCAATTCCCGCCTGCCGGAATCGCTCTATGGCGACCTCAACGGCCAGTTGAATTCACTTGACCTCGGGGTGCAACGGCTTGATGCATTGCTCGAAGAATACGGTACCGACCAGGTTGAGCAGGCCTTCAGTCAGTTAAAACAGCGGGCCGAGGCGTTGATGCGCAGCCACATTGCAGAACTGCCTCAAGGCAGGTACTCGGCGGAAGACTGGCTCGATAATGACGGCATTGTTGACGAGCCCCTTCGTATTGCACTGGATCTTGAGATTCGTGATAACAGCATGTGCCTGGATTTCTCAAGGACAGCGCGTTCGTGTGCGGGGCCGGTCAATATTTCCCGATCTACGACGATCGCCTGTTGTTACGTCGCCTTGAAGCACATCTTCAAGGAGGTACCGGCAAACTCCGGCGTCCTTTCGCCTATCGAATTCGTTATTCCAGAAGACAGCCTGCTGTCAGCCAGTGCGCCGCGGCCGGTCGGTGGCTATACCGAGACTATCCTGCGAATCATCGACGTGATATTCGTGGCCCTGTCTCAGGCCGATCCTTCAATCTCCAACGGTTGCGCCTACGGCACCATCAACGCTCTGTCGCTGGCCGGGTACCGTAAGGACGGGCGGCGCTGGGTGATGTTTTCCTTCTTTGGCGGTGGCCACGGCGGGCACCCCCAAGGTGATGGTCTTAACCATGGAAATGCACCGATCTCTACAGCCACCATACCGCCGCTGGAGATTCTTGAGGCGGCGTATCCGGTATTGTTTACAAAGTGGGCGCTGCGTCCGGACAGCGGTGGGGCTGGCGAACATCGCGGCGGTTGCGGGGCGATCTACGAGATCGCGCTACTGGAGGATGAGGCCGAGGCTTTTCTGTTCGGTGACCGTGGAAAATTTCCACCGCCGGGCGTGGTGGGTGGATCGCCAGGCAGTTGCAACCGGTTTTCATATGAGCAGGATGACGGATTTCACTCACCGGAACTGGTATCGAAGATTGTTGGGATCAAGCTGAAGAAGAATCAACGCGTTCGCCTCGAAACGCCGGGCGGTGGCGGGTACGGGAAACCGAAAAATAGGAATCCGAAACGCGTGGAAGAAGACATCCGGCTCGGTTATGTGACGGCACGTGCCAGCGAGAATCCGCAGTAGAACACTGTCCAGGTGATGAGTACAGGAACTAAACGAATCGTTGTTGGTGTTGATGTTGGCGGCACGTTTACTGATATGTTCTTTCTCGACGAGGTAGATGGCACATGCGAGGTCGTTAAGGTGCCCACCACGCGGGATGATCAGTCCCGGGGTATTCAGCAAGGCATCGACCGAACCCTCGGAGGGCTTACGGACGTGGCCACGATCGTGCACGGGACGACGGTTGCGACCAATGCGCTGCTTGAGCGAAAAGGTGCCCGGACCGGTCTGATCACGACCCGGGGCTTTCGGGATGTGCTGGAAATGCGGCGAAGGGACCGGCCCGACACCTGGGGCCTGTGGGGTACCTTTACCCCGCTGATTGCCCGCGATTTTCGCCTCGAAGTGGATGAGCGGGTGCTCGCAGACGGGACCTGCATGGTGTCGATCGATCCTGACCAGGTTACGCAGGCTGCGAGGCAGTTGCGGGCCCAGGGCGCTGAGTCGATCTGTGTTTTCTTTATCAACGCTTATGCCAACGACCACAACGAACGCATGGCTGTGGAGGCGGTACGGGCGATGTGGCCCAATCCTCATGTGACTGCTTCACATGAGATCCTGCCGGAAATCAGGGAATTCGAGCGGGCTTCGACAGCATCGCTGAACGCATACCTCCAGCCGACCATAGGAGATTACCTCGGCCAGCTGGAGCGTCGTCTGCGAGATGGCGGGTTGACGGGAAACATCTTGATCGTACAGTCCAACGGCGGTGTCATGACGATTGATACGGCCTGCAGGCTCCCGGTTCGAACAGCGTTGTCCGGGCCTGCGGCCGGTGTGATCGCAAGTGCTCACATCGCCCGGTCGGCAGGAATCGACAATATCATTACTTGTGATATGGGTGGTACCAGTTTTGATGTCTCGGTGATCATAAAAGGCCAGAGCAAGATGGTGGCGCAGACCCAGATCGACTTCGGTATGGTGATCAGAACGCCGATGGTCGAGATCACCACGATCGGTGCCGGCGGTGGCTCGATCGCCTGGATTGACCCAGGCGGCCTGCTCCAGGTCGGACCTGAAAGTGCCGGGTCGGATCCAGGGCCGGTCTGCTACGCCCAGGGGAACAGCCATCCGACCGTGACCGACGCCAACCTGGTCCTGGGCAGGATCAATGCGCAGCAACCGATTGGGGGTGGACTGACTGAGCTCGATGTTGAATCGGCTGCTCGTGCAATCCAGAGCGAAATCGGAGAGCCGTTAGCGTTGGATACCATGGCGGCGGCGGAGGCTATCATCCGGGTGGCGAATGCAAAAATGGCCGGTGCAATCCGGCTGGTGTCGGTCGAGCGCGGGCACGATCCCAAGAATTTTGTTGCCATGCCCTTCGGCGGGAGCGGCGCACTGCACGTGGGTTCGTTGATCAAGGACGTCGGGCTTGCCAGCGCGCTCGTGCCGCGTTATCCGGGAGTCACCAGTGCGCTGGGCTGTATCGCTGCAGATATGCGGCACGACCGGGTGATGACGATTAACCAATTGCTAGAGGAACTCGACACAGCGCAGCTGGACCGGCTTGTGCGCGACAGCGCTGAAAGCGGTGAGCGCCTGTTGCGCGAAGCCGGAATTCGCCTCGATGGGATCGAGGTGACGTGCGAGCTGGACATGAACTATGTTGGACAGACGCACACGATTGCCGTGTCCTTACCGGGGCGAATTCCGGATGACTCTGCCGATCAAGAGGTTATCAGGACGGCGTTCGATCAGACTTACCGCGGTACTTACGGTCGTCTACTGGAAAATATTCCCGTGCGGGTGTTGAACCTTCGAGTTACTGTAGTGGGCCTGCGGCCGACATTCGATCTGTCAGTCATCTCTCCCGCTGCCAATACCCGGACTAGGATGACAGGAGAAAGGGATGTCTGGGTCGATGGCGCCTGGCACTCGGCCCGCGTCTACGAGCGCCTCAGTCTACCGGTAGGCGAACGCATCCATGGGCCTGCGCTGCTGGAGCAGTCCGATGCAACCATATTCATCGATCCGGGCCTGGAAGGTGTGGTCGATGATTATGGTAACTTGATTGTGCAACGGCTGGATACTTAATCAAACACGGTGAATACGATGTCGAACACGGCGCTGGTTCTGATTGATATGCAGAATGATTTTTTGCACCCCGAAGGAGCCTACGCACGCGCGGGCATCAGCTGTGAGGCGATCAGCGCACTGTCGGCATTGCTCGCACCGGTCTGCGACGCGATTCGCCGCTCTGGCGGCTGGGTCGTGTCGACGCATTTCACACTTGTTCCAGGCCGGGATGCGGAGCCGTTTATCAGTGAGCATCTCCAGGAATTGCGTCCTTTCCTTGCGAAGGGTGATTTTTCACCTGGAAGTTTTGGCCATGCGTTGATCGAGGAACTTTCTCCGGCAGATCTGTCTGTAGAGAAGGTCGCCTATTCAGCGTTCTACATGTCCCGACTGGAGTGGGTGCTGCACCAGGCTGGCATCACACATCTTGTTGCCGGCGGCATTGTCACCAATGGTGGTGTCGCATCCACGGTACGCGATGCGCATGTGCACGGATTCGAGGTAACCGTTCTGTCTGATGGTTGTGCAGCCTTCGATCAGCAGGTTCATGACGTGAATCTGGAGGCGCTCGGCAGTATCGCCAGGCTGACCAATTGTGCGGCGTTGATCAACCAGTTGTCTGGCTGACCGACTGATTCCTGCCCGTACCGTTGCCGCGGTGATCGGACTGAAGTAGGCTGTTCTACGGGGCAAGGTTCCTTTATCAGGGACAACAATGAAAAAAGCCGCATTCCCCGTCGGATTCATGCCAGCTGGTCTGAAGAGTTTCGCGAGACCATAAATGTGGCATCGACTCTGGGACTGGGTACGAGTCGTCAGACGATGCTCCAGGGCGGGACCGTACGTAACAGCTTTGCCGGCGTATCCGGGCAGATGGCGGTGATGGCCTGGGACATGGTCAAGGCCGGATTCAATGGCGAGCACGATGGCCTGGCGACGATCTGGGGTTCGGTGCTTTCGGAGAGTCGGGACCCAGCTGCACTGACTGAGGAACTCGGCACGCGCTGGGAGATCCCGCGTAACTACTTCAAGCGGCATTCCTGCTGCCGTTATAACCACGGTGCACTGGATGTCCTAGCCCGCATCTGTGCGGACTCCCGTTCCAGATCGGTGAGATTGATAAGATCCGCGTCGAGACCTATTCCCTGGCGGCGCAGTTGAACGATCAGTTACCACGCAACACACTGGCCGCAAAGTTCTCGTTGCCGTTTGCCGTTGCATCGACACTGGTCAACGGGCATTCCGGGCTCGCAAGTTTCACCCGGGAGGCGATTGGCCGGGAGGAGATTATGGCCCTGGCTTCCTTAGATGACGTTGATGCGTTGACCGGTCCTGTCGCTGCACCCGGGTCATGAACGAAAAGAGTTCGGTCCGGGCGGAAGTCCAGTTCGGCACTGCTGTAAAATTCCCAGTCTCGGTACCGGTCATCGTCATCGGTGCGGGCGCCTGCGGCCTGATAGCCGCACTCGCCGCCCATGATGCAGGTGTCGAGGCGCTGGTGCTTGAGCGGGACGCCAAACCCAGTGGGTCTACGGCCCTGTCCAGCGGATTTATTCCAGCCTGTCAAACACGCTGGCAGGCAGCGGTCGGTGTCAGTGACTCGGTTGGGCTGATGGTCGATGACATACTGCGCAAGACAAAAGATCTGACTGACCCTGGGTATGTTGAAGTGTTGTGCCGCGAGTCTGGCCGGACCCTCGAGTGGCTGAGCGACAGCCATGGGCTGGACTTCACCCTGGTGACCGGGTTTACCTATCCCGGGCAGTCGGCGCTCAGAATGCATGCGGTGCCAGCGCGCACGGGAAGGGCATTGATCGACGGGTTGTCGTCGGCTGCAGTCGATGCCGGGATCGAAATCGTGACCAACGCGACAGTCGAGTGCCTGTTTGCCTTGCCTGGCGGCAGGATTGCGGGTGTCGAGGTAGTCCGGCCAGACGGGGCCCGGGAAAACATCGGCTGTGGAGCCCTGATCCTGGCCTGCAACGGTTACGGGGGTAACCCGGAACTGGTCCGGGAACTGATACCCGAGATGGCGGATGCGCTGTATTTCGGTCATCGCGGCAATCAGGGGCATGCTGTTGCTTGGGGCAGGGCACTGGGTGCACGCTTGGACGACTTGGGTGCCTATCAGGGTCACGGGTCGGTTGCCACCCCGCACGGTGCACTGATTACCTGGGCGATCATGATGGAAGGGGGCATCCAACTGAACAACCAAGGGGACCGTTTTTCAAATGAACACCAGGGCTACTCGGAGCAGGCCGTCGCTGTGCTCAATCAGTCCGGTGAGGTGGCCTGGAACGTGTTCGATGAGCGTCTGCACCGACTGGCACTTGAGTTCGAGGATTATCGTCAGGCCGATGCCGCCGGCGCTGTCAGAATCGTGCCCGATCCGGCCGCACTCGCTGAACTAATTGGGGCACCGTTGGGGCGGGTCGCAGCCACGCTGTCTGACTGCAGGGCGTATTGCGACGGTGGCGCCGAGGATCCATACGGCCGGGAATTCCGCAACCACCCGCTGCTCGAACCTCCGTACCGGCTGGTCAAGGTCACCGGTGCACTGTTCCATACGCAGGGCGGTCTGCGGGTCGATGGCGACGCTGCCGTACTGCACAACGATGGCGAGCGTTTCGATAACCTGTTCGCAGGTGGCGGTGCAGCCAGAGGCGTATCGGGTCCCGCGGTCTGGGGCTATCTGTCGGGAAATGGCCTTCTGAGTGCTGTGACACTGGGCCGGATTGCCGGGATAAGCGCCGCCCGGGCAGGCCGTGATAGGTCAGCCAGGCTCAGGTAACAATCAGTTAACGTTTTGGAAAGGTCCCGTGATTGATGGATCGGTGTCGATGAGCATCGTGCGGGTCCCAATCAGGACGACAGTCGATTCGATAATCGGCTCGCCCTTTTCTGGTTCCAGCCGCGACGACCGACCAACTTTCTGCCATAGCCAGCGTTGATTAGGAGCGTCCGAAAAGACCACAAATCCTTTGCCCCGCAGTACGCTCGCCGGCAGAGATTCGGCCCAGGTTTCAAAAGTGTTTCGATCGATCGATTTTTCTTGCCGCAGAACGCAGCTGCGGAACTGCCCGTGCGCGTGGTCGCTGGTGTGGGTCACGTTTTCGCCGCCCGTCTTCTCCGGGGTGTTCCGCTTCGTGCCGTAATCAGCCTGGAGTTCGCTGCTGCCCAGGAGTACTGCCGGAGCCAGATTCTGTCTGTCGCTGGTCACGGTCGGGCAGCCAGGATTGATCTCAGCCAGGACTGTCGCAACCCGCTCCAGTGTTTCACTATTGGCCAGCCCGGTTTTGTTGATGACCAGGATGTCAGCTTCTTTGATCTGGGTGACCACGGCATCCTCTATCAGGCTGTCGTCCAGTTGGTCCAGAAGCTGCGACGCATCGACCAGAACAATTGATCCATTGGGAATGAGCCCCGGGTCCAGCGTCGCGATATCCATGATCCGTCGGGGATTGGAAACACCGCTGGCTTCAACAACCAGTTGATCGAACTGGTCGGCCCGATCCATGACAGCGCTCAATGCACTGATGAAGCCGTCGGCCATGCTGCAGCACATGCAGCCGTTAGCCAGCGCGATGGTTTCACCGTCATGCCGGGTAATCAGGCGCTCATCGATGTTCAACTCGCCGAAGTCGTTGACCAGCACGGCGAAACGCGTCCCGCTCGCGTTTTCCAGCAGGTGGTTGAGCATCGTCGTCTTGCCGGCGCCGAGAAACCCCCCGATGACCGTGAACGGCAGCGCTGAGACAGCCGGTGGTTTCACCGTCCAGTCAAGCCCCGCTTCCGGATGCGGGTCGGGCAATGCCGTCGACGACGGTGCCCCAGACCTGTACATCTTTCAGATTTTCTGGAGGCAGTTCAGTGGGATCCTGTTCAAGTACCGCGAAGTCGGCAAATTTTCCGGATTCGATACTGCCGATCAGATGATCAAGGTGCAGCGTGTAAGCGGCGCCCAGGGTGATGGCCCTCAACGCATCATCCACCTCAATACACTCGTTGGGTCCGAGAATCCGGCCGCTGGCCGTCTGTCGATTCACTGCGCACCAGGCAGTAAACAGGGGGTCGAGCGGTGTGACGGGTGCATCAGAATGGATAGTAAAGGGCACGCCAATCCGTTTCGCAGTGCCACAGGCGTCCATGCGCGTGGCCCGATCTGGTCCCATCGTCAGACCATAGTGTTGATCTCCCCAGTAGTAGATGTGATTGGTAAAGAGGTTTGAGCAGATCCCGAGTTGCGCCATACGCCTGAACTGTGCCTCGTCTGCCATCTGGCAGTGTGTGAGCGTATGGCGGTGATCAGGCCGGGGTGATTTGTGCAGCGCTTTTTCGATCGCATCGATCATCAGTTCGGATGCTTCATCACCATTGGTGTGCATGTGCATTTGAAGTCCAGCTGCATGGTAGGCCTCGACCATGTCAGTCAGTGTCTGCGGTGGCAGGTTCCAGATTCCGTTGGGCTTGCCATTGATATAGCCCGGCCATTTCAATCTGCCGGTAAAGCCCTGTATAGACCCGTCAGTCATGATCTTACACAGGCCGAGATAAAGCTTGCTGTTGTTGTGCCGCTTCAGCTGAGCAACATGTGCGGGACCATCCTCTATAGACATCGTCAGTGCACCGGCTGCTGGCACCAGACGCAAAGGGTAATCGGTGTTCCGTGTTACCTCTACGTATGATTCGATGTTTTGGTCCTGAACCCGGGCATGTAGATCTGTCGCCGTGGTGACACCCACATTGGTAGCTGTTCGGGCGAAAGACCAAAGATCTTTGCTGTTGATCCCATCGAACCGACGCACATCCGTCACTTTATAGGCCATGAACTGTGCGGCCATTTCGCCGAGCTCACCAGTAGGGTTTCCGGTGCTGTCCTTCATGACGCCTTCAACATCAGTGCTCGCATCTATACCGGCAAGTTCGAGTACCATTCGATTGACATTGAGCAGATGTCCGTTGGAATGTTGAACCAGGATGCGCCGGTCGCGCGAGACCTGATCGAGATGCTCTAACGTCATGCGGACGCCGTCGTCAAAATAAATTGGGTCGAAGCCCCAGGCGACCAGGGTCTGTTCGGGATCATCCAGAGTGCGTTCTATTTCTTTGAGCCGCCCAATCACGCCGTCCAGGTCTTGGATGCCTGGCCAGACCCGCCCATCGGGGTCGGTTCGGTCATAGAAGCCGACATAAGTGTTTTCCCATACCGATCCATTCATGGCGTGGCAATGGGCTTCGACGAAGCCTGGTAGCAGCACCTTGTCTGCAAAAGACTCGTCGAGCGAATAGTCACCCCACTGGCTCAACTCATCCAGAGATCCAACGCCGAGTATCCGACAATCCCGAACCGCAACATGTGTTGCAATGGGTTGGTAGGAATTCATGGTGAGGATCTTTCGTGCACAAAAGATTGTCGTGGTGTCGGTCATCTGCTGAGTGTCCCGGTATCGGTGTCAAATTAGCCACTGGAATAGTTGAAACGGCTGATTTGTAAATCCAGATTTGGTTGTAGATCAGTGATCTGATTGTAGTGCATCGCTATTGATCAGAATGCCAGCATGAGCAATTTGTTCGACAGTTTTTGCAATATCTACCGTACGTGGTCCCTGGCGATCCAACATAATTTCTACCCGATCTCCGTCGAACAGATTCACCTCCCGTTCGCCATCATAAGCCAACGTGCCCGCAGCTGTGGTCAGCACACACCGCTGATTGATTGAGATAGGGCGATAACCTGTGATCGCCACCGGCGCAAAGAGTCCCGGGGCGATGGGCGCCGCCAATTGCTGATATTTTTCCGCAGTAGGATCGATATCGATTGCGAGTCCGTGATCGTCGTCTCGGCGTGTGGGTGACAGAAGACTGCCGATGGAAGACAGGCCGACCTTGCCGGGTTCAGCAAAGGTTAGAAACAATTGACGAAGGCGTTCGCTTCGCCATAGCGCCCGGGTGCCTGTTTGTGTTTCTGAGGTGATACAGACATCCACGAGAGCGGGTATGGTTTCCTGACCATTGACCCAAACACACAGACGTTTATTTAACTGGCAGACCGTTTCGGGTTTAATCAACCGCCGACCTACAGCGCCTGCCGCAAGACCTGCAATCGTGGCTTCCGGAGCATCCGGGAACGCATTATTTGTACCGGTCGAGATGCAGACGAGTGGCACTTGCCCACATTCATGGGCAACCAACCGGTGGGTGCCGTCACCACCAAGGACGACAATAGCACTGACTTTTTCCTTTACCATCAGCTGGACAGCGGTGAGGGTGTCCTGAGCCAGACCCGTGATCGGCATGTCAAGGAATCTGATCTCGGGGAGTTTGTAGATGGTAGGTAACGTGTCGCGTTCAACCGCGCGCAACAGTTTGCTGGCGATGTTGTCACGATCAGGCATCATCAAAATCTGTCCGACATCGAGTGTCGCCAGTCCACGGACAATTCGATGACAGACAGCAACGCGTTCGGAAGTCGGGATGGAGGATGCGCCAGTTACCAGTCGGCGTACATCACGTGCAGCACGCGGATTAACCAGTATACCGATCCGGCAATTTTTGCCGGATACTGAAAGATTCGAGTTTTGTGCTTGAAGAGCCATTAGGAGACTCTGGTCCAGCCGGTAGGTAAGTCAGGGCAACGAGCTGTTGTCCATTCTACCGGGTTGTTTCGTCGATCAGCCCCTCTCCCAACTGTTTGACCTGCCCGATCTCTTTCAATACGGTGCGCATGAACTCAGGTATGGGACGGGATTCCAGATTACCATCCTCCTTGATCCGCGCATATACCCGTACGGCTTTGCCCTCACAGATCAAGTCGCCGGACTCCACGTTTGTCGCGATACAGTTCCAGTGAAGCGTGCGTTCGCCGAGTTTTTCAAGGCTGACTTTGGTCATCACCCGGTCACCGTAGGCAGCCGGTCCGATGAAACGAAAATGTATCTCACCCATCACGAAGGTGGTTCTGTCATCACGAATCATCCGGTCGATAGGGTGTCCAATGGTCCGAAACAGTTCATGCTCGGTGTCATTGAACCAGGCCACGATTCTAGGGTAGTACACCAGTCCAAAAGGGTCTGACTCCCCCCAGGGTACCGAGATTTCACGCCAGTACATGGCCATCTGAGGTTACCGGTATCGGCTCAGTAAATCGTAGCCGGGTCAGGTCGCATAGCTGGGGTCGCGCTTGTCGATTTCACGACGCAACCAGTCCAGCACCATCTGTTCGGGGTGGTAATCTCTTTGGCTGTCGAGATCGGTGGTCCTATGGAATGCTTTTTCTGGCAGAGACAAGACCGCTTTGTTCATTGAGTGAGCTGCAAGTTGAATCTGGCACGCTCTTTCCAGTGTCCACAGCGTGCTGAAGGCTCTGGCAACATCAGGTCCGCAGGACAGCAGGCCATGGCTGCGAAGGATCATGGCATCGGATTGACCGAGGCTGCTAACCAGATCTTCCTGCTCCGAAAGGTCGACAGTGACGCCCTGGAAGTCATGGTAAGCGACATGTGGAAGAAATGCGCCATAAAAGTTGTCGTGAGATAGCCCATCCTCAAGGCACGCGACCGCCATGCCGGCCGTTGTGTGGGTGTGCATGATGCAGTGTGCGTCGTTACGGTGCCGATGGATGGCGCTGTGAATCACATAACCTGCAAGGTTCACAGGATAATCGCTGTCGCCTATCGGATTCCCGTCAAGATCTATCTTGACCAGATTCGACGCGGTAACCTCGCTGTAGTGTAGGCCGAACGGGTTGATCAGGAAGTGTTTCTCGGGTCCGGGTACTCTGAGCGTAATGTGGTTGTAGATCAGCTCGGTCCAACCGAGATAGTCAAAGATCCGGTAACAGGCTGCGAGTTCCACGCGCGTGTCCCACTCTGTCTGACCGAACTGGGTAATTCCCCGAACAGTACTTGCCCCTGTTGATGCCATAGCACTTCTCCCTAGATGCTGGGTCCCGGTTGATGGTATCAGAAAACGAGAACACTGCATGCCAAAGGAGGGCTATACTGCTTCGGTGCTGTGGATTTAACGGAGGACTCAGCAAAATGGCACATGAGGCGTATGAGTATGGACCGTCCAGACCCGCTATCGACGAGTTGATCGCTCAATTCGGTGATCGCGTGTCCTTGTCTGATGCGGTACGGGAGAAATTCGGTAAAGATGAGTCGTTTCATCCCTCTTTACCACCCGATGCGGTTGTGACACCACAGAGTGCTGAAGAAGTGAGCAATATCGTGAGTGTCTGTACGCGTCATCACGTACCCGTGATTCCCTATGGCACTGGGACCGCACTTGAAGGACATGTAGGTGCGTTGCACGGTGGTGTGTGTATCAACATGCTCGAGATGAATCAGGTGGTCGAGGTGCACGCAGAGGACCTGGATGTCGTCGTGCAACCGGGTGTTACCCGCAAACAACTCAATGAATATCTGAAAGACAGGGGTCTGTTCTTCCCCGTAGATCCCGGTGCAGATGCGTCCATCGGCGGTATGGCCGCTTGCCGGGCGTCGGGCACTAACGCAGTTCGCTACGGCACAATGCGGGAGAACGTCCTCGCATTGACTGTGGTGTTGGCAGACGGACGAATCATCCGTACCTCACGGCGCCCCAGAAAATCTGCCGCAGGCTACGACCTCACACGACTGTTTGTGGGTTCGGAAGGCACTCTCGGCGTAATTACCGAAATCACGCTTCGCTTATATGGCATACCTGAATCGATTACATCTGCTGTCTGCACTTTTCCGGATGTTGAATCCGCAGTTAATACCGTAATCACAACCATCCAGTTGGGTATCCCTGTTGCTCGAATCGAGTTGATTGATGAAGCTCAGATCGAGGCCATAAACAATTATTCCAAGACCGACTTTGAAGTGATGCCGACCCTATTCCTGGAATTTCATGGCACTGAAGCCTACGCTGTTGAACAGGCCCAAAGTCTGTCAGAGATCGCTGCTGAATTCGGCGGTGGAAATTTCAAGTGGACGGCCAACACCGAGGAGCGAAACCAACTGTGGCAGGCCCGGCACGATGTCGCTTATGCGTGTAAGGCTATGAGACCGAAAGGCGAAATCTGGGCAACAGACGTCTGTGTGCCTATTTCGCGACTAGCAGATTGCATTACCGAGACTCAGGCAGATATCAAGGAGGTGGGACTGCTGGCACCAATCTCCGGTCATGTTGGCGACGGTAATTTTCATTTGTGCATTTTAATCGACCCGGATGAACCGGACGAGCGTGATCGTGCTGAGGCGCTGCATGAACGCATGGTGATGCGGGCGCTGTCGATGGGAGGCACCTGTACCGGTGAGCACGGTATTGGTTATGGGAAAATTGACTTTCTGGTCGCAGAACACGGTGAAGCAGTGAGCGTGATGCGCACCCTCAAGCAAGCGCTTGATCCAGACAACATCATGAATCCCGGCAAGATATTTCGGATCTGACTGACGGGTTCGTACGGGTAAACAATCGACGTAACTCGTTTCGGGTGACAGGACACCTGCCTCATGAGTAATGTTTTGGCCGAAACATGGACGGTTGCCAAGCCGGCCGTAGAAAGCTCTGGTGGGGTCGTTACCAGCCAGCATTATCTCGCATCCGAGGTTGGCGCACGGGTGCTGGCCCAAGGCGGTAATGCGATGGATGCTGCCGTCGCCACCTCCTTTGCATTGGGTGTGGTTGAACCGTGGATGAGCGGATTGGGTGGATGTGCGTTCATGGTGACCTACTCTGCGGCACATGACAAAACCTATGTACTGGAAAGCGGTGTCCGCTCGCCGCTCGCCGTCGATCCTGCTGACTATCCATTGAGCACCGGGTTCGATTCTGATCTGTTCAACTGGCCCGGCGTGCTCGACAATCGGAACGTGATGGGTCCCTGGTCGGTGGCTGTCCCCGGACTTGTGGCTGGGCTTGATGCCGTGGTCGAGCGCTTTGCGACATGGGATTGGGGCGACTTGATTGCACCCGCGATCGAACTTGCCGAGCGGGGTCTGCGAGTCGACTGGTATTCCAGCCTAAAGATCGCCTCAGCAGCACGCGATCTTTCACGGTTTCCATCAAGTCAAGCGCTGTTCCTGCCGGATGGTCAGGCGCCGGTTGGTGAGTGGGGTGGGCCGTTGCCTGTTATAGACCTGAAAGCGCTTTACAGCACACTTCAGCGACTGGCAGTAGAAGGGGCAGATTCATTCTATCGGGGGTCGCTTGCCGAGGATATCGTCAGGGATGCGTCGCTGCTCGGTATGCAGCTCGGCATCGATGATCTGGAAAACTATACGCCAGTGCTGCACGTCGTTGACGGGTTCAACTATCGAAACGTCACCGTCAATTCAGCAACCGGCCTCAGCGCGGGTCCAACGTTACAGCATGCGCTGAGTCTCCTGGAACAAAAACTTACCGATCCGCCCGTGGTGCCCGATGGCCAGCTGTATGGTGCTTATGTTGCTGCAATGAACGAAGCGTATGCTGAACGGCTTTGTGGTTTTGGTGATACCCCTGAGGGCGCAATACCGTCGTGTACCACCCACCTGAACGTAGTCGATCGCGAGGGTAATGTGGTTGCGCTGACCCAGACGCTGTTGTCATTATTTGGGTCAAAGGTGGTGCTTCCCGATACAGGCATCCTGATGAATAACGGCATGATGTGGTTCGACCCGATACCTGGCAGAGCAAACTCAATCGCCCCGGGTAAGCGTCCATTGTCCAATATGTGCCCGGTGATCATATGCGACCCAGCCGGATGCCGTACCGCAATCGGGGCATCCGGTGGCCGTCGTATCATGTCAGCAGTGCTTCAGATTTTGTCGTTCATGGTTGATTGCCAGATGACTGTTCACGACGCGATGCACCAGCCTCGTATAGATGTCAGTGGGGGTACGGACATCACCATCGACACATTGCTTGATCCTGACATAGTCGAATATCTCAGCCGGCATCACTCGGTTATTGCGGTTCCCCATGGGGTCTATCCGAGCATGTACGCCTGCCCCGGAATCGCTCAGTTCGATCCGCGCACCGGTAACAGCACAGGCGCAGCTTTTGTCATGTCACCCGTGGCTGCGGCCGTGGGTGTCGACTGAACCACCGGAAGGCTTGTTGCTTAAGACCATGAAAAATCGGCGCCAGAAGCCGGTGATACTGGGTGGCCACGGTCGACTTGCTTTGCCGGACGGTGATCTTGCCTATGTACCCGGGTTTCTCTCGGCCTCGGCCGGCGATCGGCTACTCGTCGATCTGTCCGCCACGGTCCGCTGGAAACAGCCAAGGATCACACTTTTTGGTAAGCAAGTCTGTTCACCGCGACTTGCAGCCTGGTACGGTGATCAGGAATCTGTATACCGCTATTCCGGTTTAGTCAATCAACCCCTGCCGTGGCTCCCAGAGCTGCTGGACATTCGGTATCGAGTCCAGGAATACGTGGGGATGGGTTTCAATGGTGTGTTGCTGAACCTTTATCGAACAGGGCAGGACAGTATGGGTTGGCACAGTGATGATGAAAAGGAGCTGGGCGAGAACCCTGTAATTATTTCAGTCAGCCTCGGTGCGCCACGGCGTTTCCTGTTGCGTCATCGCAGGTGCAGTGCCCTGCCAGTTCATGAAGTGAATTTGGAACACGGATCCTTGCTTTTGATGCAGGGCACGACACAGAAAAACTGGCGGCACAGTGTTCCCACGATGCGCAACCAAGATAGCCCTCGACTCAATCTGACTTTCCGTCGGATTGACTGAGAAAGTTTAAGCCACCATTATTTTCCCTGGGGCCGGCATCGCTCGAATATAAGCTGCAGCCCGTAGAGTGTGAGATTTGGCTCGATGGCTTCTACGGTTTTGAAATGCGGCAGGAAGACCGCCGCCAGTCCACCAGTGGCAATGATCCTGGTGTCATCACCCAGTTCAGCACGCAGTTGCTGATTCAGCCCATCAACCATCGCTACCCCGCCGAACATCAGGCCAGATTGAATACTGGTTTCGGTGGTTCGGCCTATCACACTTGGGGGGAATTCGAGCTTAACGGCTGGCAATTTCGCTGAAACTGCATGGAGTACCTTTGTTGTTGTTTCGGGTCCAGGCGCGATGATGCCGCCAAGGTAGTCCCCGTTTGCGGACAGGACATCAAAGGTCGTGGCTGTTCCGAAATCTACAATCACCAGTGGGCCACCGTACTGTTTGTAGCCAGCCACCGCGTTACAGAGGCGGTCGGCGCCCACATCTTCAGGCTTTTCGTAGGTAATACTAACGCCGAGGTCGAGTTCAGAGGTCACGTTGACCAGTGGTATGTCGAGCCGTTGGCGTACGGCCTGTTGCACGGTGGGAGTCAGACTGGGAACAACAGAACTAATGGCCACACCCGTTAGGTCTTCGATTCGGATGTTTTCGGGCAACAGCAGTGAGGTGAGCATCATCCAGAATTCATCGGCTGTCATATTACCGCGGGAACTGAGTCGCCAGTCGCGAACCAGCTGTCCATCGATGGCCACTCCCAGCGTTATATTAGTATTGCCTATGTCCACCAGTAACAACATGGCACAACCTCCCGAGATTAAGGCTATAAGAACAGACTCTTACAGGACAGCCCATGGCACAGGATACATCACTTTAACAGTGTGAGCCGGAGGCGAGAGGGCTTTATGGTGCCTGGTCAAGCACCGGTCGATAAGATTATCCGCCTGCTGTTGAACTGTGTGAACAGCAATGGCACGATTACACTGAACAGTAATGTTCAAATCCGGTCTGTCCTGTAATGTTGCACAGTGATCTGAGGGGGTTCAGCAGCGTGACAGAGCTTCAATCACCAAACCCTATTGATATCTGATCTGATTATGTCGACTAAGGATTATCAGCCGCTCGCAGAATCTTTGCGCCCGCAAGGTCTCGCTGATTTCGTTGGCCAGGCCCATCTGCTTGCACCCGGTCGTGCACTTCGAGAATCTATGGAAGCGGGACGTCTGCATTCGATGATCTTGTGGGGGCCGCCTGGAACTGGAAAAACTACCCTCGCGCGCCTTATGGCGGGATCCTGCGGTGCGCGCTTCCTAATGCGCTCGGCTGTCACCTCGGGCGTTAAGGATGTACGAACTGTGGTCAGCGAAGCCAAGGGTCATGACGGTGAGACGGTTTTGTTTCTCGACGAGGTCCACCGGTTCAACAAGGCGCAGCAGGATGCATTCTTGCCACATATTGAGGATGGCACCCTGATATTGGTCGGTGCTACAACTGAAAACCCGGCCTTCGAACTGAACAATGCACTGCTTTCCAGGCTTCGTGTATACGTACTTAAGCCATTAGTGGATATTGAACTGCGACGAGTTCTTGACCGGGCACTAACTGATAAGGAAAAAGGTGTAGGTAGGATGCAGGTTGAACTCAGCGATAGCATGGCCAGCGCACTGATCAGAGCCGCAGATGGTGATGCACGGCGGTTGCTGAACTTTCTGGAATTGGCGGTTCAGCTTGGCGTAGATGATGACGGTAACGTCTGCATTACAGAAGATATGTTGCCGGATATCACCGGTGCAACAACGCGTCGTTTCGACCGCGGCGGTGACTATTTTTATGATCAGATCTCAGCACTGCATAAATCTATTCGTGGTACCGATCCTGATGCTTCACTGTACTGGTTGGTTCGCATGCTGGAAGCCGGTTGCGATCCGCGCTACATCGCGCGCCGACTCATACGGGTTGCCAGTGAAGATGTTGGCAACGCCGATCCGAGGGCGCTGGCTCTGGCCCTGAACGGTGCCGAGGCTTACGAACGATTGGGTACTCCTGAAGGGGAGCTGGCTCTAGCGCAGGTGACGGTCTATCTTGCCTGTGCTCCAAAGAGCAACGCAGTTTACAAGGGCTTCAATGCAGCCAGGGCAGATGCTGTCGAATTCGGGACATTGGAAGTGCCAGTACACCTGCGAAATGCACCCACCAAGCTGGCACAGCAGTTTGAACACGGTAAAGGTTATCGATATGCACACGATGAACCGGACCGATATTCTCACGGACAGACTTACCTGCCCGAAGAGCTCCTGGGCAGAACCTATTACGAACCCGTTGACAGCGGACTGGAAATTCGGATTCGTGAAAAACTGGCACGCCTGAAAGGCCAATTGGATGCGGCTTCCACATGAAGCATCATATTGAGATCTTGAGGTTTTTGCAGGCCAATGGATCGGTATCGAGTCGTGATCTGGCCAGACAGGTTGGAGTCTCTGTTGGCGCTGTCGACGACTGTGTGAAGGCCCTCCGAGATTGGGGATTCGGAATTTCAGATCTTTTGGGAACAGGCTATCAGCTGACCGAATCACTCCAGCTGGTTGATGAAAATCGCTTGCGGGTGGAACTGCGTTCAAAAGGCCTATTGATCGAAGATCGGTTAGAGGTCCTGGGGGAAGTAGATTCCACCAGTCAGCGTCTGCTTGAATGGCCGGATCGGGAGATTCTGCACGGTAGAACCTGCGTTGCAGAATTTCAGAGTCAGGGTCGGGGTCGACGGGGGCGTAGCTGGCTGGGTGTCCCCTGCCGGAACATCATGCTGTCCATGGCCTGGCAGATGGATAGAACAGCAGAGCGTGCCGGGGGCTTAAGTCTTTCGGTGGGTCTGACACTGCTCCAACGATTACAGACATTCAGTGCAGAGCACCTGCAACTCAAGTGGCCCAACGATATAGTTTGTGACCACGGAAAACTCGCGGGAATTCTGGTTGATGTTCTGACCGGCTCAGACCATCGTTGTACGGTGGTCGTTGGGATCGGAATCAATCTGAAGAATCCTGCGGTAATTGCAACTCGCCTTGAAAGACGTGTCGCCAATTTAGTGGACTTGTCTACAGTACCCGTAGATCGCACCCAGCTGGTCGCGTTGATCATTGCGGATCTGAGCCGGACTCTGGAAGCATTCGACCGTGACGGATTTTCAGGTGATGTCGACGCCTGGAATGCCTGTGATGCGTATGCCGGATTACGAGTTAAGGCTCAGATCAATAACAGGACTGTTGAAGGGGAGGCTCTCGGAGTCGATACCAGTGGGGCCTACCGGGTACGTCTCGATGATTGTCAGGTTGAATCAATACTGATAGGTGAGATAATTCCACAACGGGCGGCTCCTGACAGGCCGAACTACCAAAGGGACTAGCGTTTACAGGTTAGACTTTGCTCGAACAAGCATTTTATTGTAGCTGCGTGACACTTTTCTGCTCCGTCGGAAATCTCTTCTCTGAACGTCCTGGGTTCGACAGATGAAATGGGTCTTTATGTCGCTGGCTCTTGTGAACGTAATTTTTTACCTGTGGGTAACAGGACACCCTGTGCAGAGCCGCGTGACTCTTCCTAGCGCAATGCCGAACGTGAACAGTCGAGCGATGGAGTTGTTGCACGAGCGAAATGCTAGGCGAGGCAGCCAAGTGTTAGTTGATTGTCTGCGTGTGGGACCGTTCGCGACTGAGAAGACGTACTCTCGAGCAGCGCGCCTGTTGGTCAATAAAGGCTATGGATTTACACGAAATGTCATCAGTGCCCGGGAGCTTCGAACCTTTCGGGTTTACCTGGGGCCGTTCAGTAGCCCTATTGAACAGGATCAGTCTGCCAGGAAGCTAGATCAGATGGGCCTGAATCATTACGCCCATCAAGTTGAGGCTGGCACACTTTTATCTATACAGATGTTTTCGCAGGGGGAAGAAGCCGGCCGCTATGTCGCCGAACTTACTGTGCTAGGCCTGGCGGCAAACGCAAAAGCTGAAGTCAGAACGCTGGGTCCTTTGCGCTGGCTCGAGATTTCGGACGTTGTGAATGAGGAACGCCGGCAGAGCCTGGCGGCGCTTGACTGGGCCGACTCGAAGGTGCGCTTGGCCGCAGTGCCCTGTGGCACCAGCTCATAGTATCTGCAGGCCTTCAAACTCCGCAGTCTTAGAAAATTGTTTATAACACAGTGATTTCCTGGACTTTGCTGCGTCTTGGCAGTCACAATTCACCTACTGACGGACCGATCAAGCCCGCATAGCTCAGTTGGCAGAGCAGCTGATTTGTAATCAGCAGGTCGGTGGTTCGAATCCACTTGCGGGCTCCAAAATCTCACCGCGTTACAGGTATTCCCCGGAAACCTGTGGATAACTATAGGCCTGCTGTGAGGTTATTATTACTCCGTAAAAGAACGCAAGGACGGTGAAAGATGAACACACAGCCGATCAGGATCTGCTATCAGAGTTATGTGGACTACGAGAACGGAAAGACCTACTGGGACACACTGGGTGCGTACCTGAAAAAAATCACTTATCCTGGTACCACCATCGATATCCGCGGTATCACGCCCTTTGACTCTTATGCCCACAATTTGGTCGAGATGCGCTGTGCCAGGGAGATGATCTGTAACGCGGTTGCTGCGGAGCGTGAGGGTTACGATGCATTTATCGTCGGGCACTTCCAAGATGCGGGACTGTATGAAGCGCGCGCGGTCGTCGATATACCGGTGGTGTCGCTCGGCGAGTCCAGCATGTTGTACAGTTGCCAGCTTGCTCAGCGTATCGGCGTCGTCACCATCAATACCCGCTTCATCCCGTGGTTCCAGCACCAGATTCGCAAGTATGGGCTGACCGAGCGTATTACGGGCGTTCACGCAATGCAGTTCGAGCCAGGTCAGCTGCTCGACGCGATGGGTAATACCCAGAAAACCCTTGAGGCCAAAGCACTGTTCTGTACGCAGGCCGAGCCCCTGGTCGAAGAGGGTGTGGAGTTGATACTCGCGGGTGGCGGTATTCCCATGCTGCTGTTTGCTGATCAGTTCGGTTTTAACGTTTCGGGTGCACCGGTGGTGAACGGTATCGACATTGTTGTGAAAGCGGCCGAAACTGCTGTCTTCTTGCAGCGAGCCAGCGGTCTGGGTGTCAGTCGTGTCGGTGATTACATCAAACCACCAGGCCACGTTATCGAAGAATTTCTGAGTCATCCCAAGGGTCTGTAGGAATTTCCGTTCAATGGGGTACGTTTTTACCGATACCGACACGGTGTTTGGCACGTTCAGCAATATGGCTGAGCGCTGGCCGGCGCGTCTGTTTCTCAATGTGCTGCCAGAAACAGCCGCTGCCTATGGGATTGCTGCCGGCGAGACGACTTATGGCCAGTTACTGGCCGACGTCAAAAGGCTTCGAGTGGCTTACGAAGTGGCAGGCTACCGGGCCGGGGGCCGGGTCATGCTGTTGCTGGAGAGCCGGCCGGGATTTTTCCAGCACTGGTTTGCACTGAATGCACTCGGGTTGTCGGTCGTTCCTGTTAATCCTGATCTGAAAGCAGCAGAGCTTGGATTTATCGCGGGCCACGCCCAGCCTTGCCTCGCCGTCGCCGCCGGGTCAGGTATAGAGGACCTGCAGCAGGCAAGCTGCGAGTCGGGTGTCAACTTCCCGGTCATCGCCTCCGACGCGCCGCTGCCGGCGCCGGCGAATTGTGAACCAGTGATGGACCTGTCGGTCGGGCCCCTGCAGCGTGAATCCGCCATGCTCTACACCTCCGGCACCACGGGTCAGCCCAAAGGGTGTGTGCTGGCGAACCTTTATTTTCTCCATGCGGGTCGTTGGTATAACGATGCCGGTGGCCTGTGTTCGCTCGCCACTGATGGAGAACGGATGATCACGCCGTTGCCGATGTTTCATATGAATGCAATGGCCTGCTCAGTGATGGCAATGGTGATGACAGGTGGCTGTCTGATCGCCCTTGATCGTTTTCACCCGTCCAGTTGGTGGGCCAGCGTGCGGGAAAGCCGGGCAACTTGCCTTCATTATCTGGGAGTAATGCTGTCTATCCTGATGCAAGCACCAGCAGCGATGACTGACAGGGATCATCAGGTGCGATTTGGATTTGGTGCCGGCGTCGATCCAGGTCTGCATGAGCTATTCGAGAGGCGCTTCGGTTTCCCGCTGATCGAGGCTTGGGCTATGACCGAGACCGGTGCCGGCGCGGTGATCTGTGCCAATCACGAACCTCGCAAGGTGGGGAAGAACTGTCTGGGGCGTCCTGGTCCTGATGTGGAGGTGCGCATTGTTGGAGAAGACGGAAAAGAAGCTGGTCCAGATCGCCCCGGCGAACTGCTGGTCCGCCACGCCGGGGTAGACCCGAGGCGGGGTTTCTTCACCGAGTACTATAAAGATCAGGCGGCGACCGACGCCGCCTGGCAAGGTGGGTGGTTCCACACCGGAGATATAGCG
Organism: Gammaproteobacteria bacterium; assembly: GCA_022450155.1. Classification (NCBI taxonomy): domain Bacteria; kingdom Pseudomonadati; phylum Pseudomonadota; class Gammaproteobacteria; species Gammaproteobacteria bacterium. The sequence goes on from JAKUQR010000018.1 coordinate 55,278, forward strand.
CGGCGGGATGCCGACGGAGATATGTTTTTTGTCGACCGCAAAAAGAACGTGATTCGCCGTAGTGGTGAGAACATCATGGCTGTAGAAGTGGAATCCACCCTGATGCGCCATCCGGCGGTGGTCACGGCAGGGGTCGCCGGGGTCAGCGATGTGGTTCGGGGCGAGGAGGTGTTCGCCTGTCTGGTCATTAATGGGGACGCTGCAGAAGACCGGCTTCGGGATATCGTCAGATGGTGCCTGACCCAGATCGCCTATTACAAGGTGCCTGGTTTCGTTGCCAGTGTTGCTGAATTGCCGCTGACCTCCACGCAGAAGATTCAGCGCAGTGAGTTGAAAGCCCTGGTAGACCGGCTGCTGGGTGATTCGGCCACTGTAGACACCACGGCCCTGAAGCGTCGTCGAAGTGGATCATGAGACGCCCGACAGGGTTTCGTACAGCCTACGACGGGGTCGTCCTGGCGGCACCGGTGACCGTACCTTATCAACGGTTCTCAAAGGAATCGGCTCACCATTGGATCGCGCGGGCCCTTCGCGGGAGCCTGACCGCAGCCAGGATTTCTCCGACTGAGTTGGACGGGTTCTCTGTTGCCAGTTTTACCTTGTTTCCAGATACTGCTGTAGGACTTACGCAGCATCTGGGACTGGCGCCTCGCTGGCTTGATCACATACCTACTGGTGGGGCCAGTGGCATCACGGCTCTGCGCCGCGCGGCGCGGGCAGTCCAGGCTGGAGACGTCGACGTCGTAGCCTGTGTCGCCGGCGACACCAATCATATCGACAGCTTCCGACGGCTGCTGTCGAGTTTCAGTCGTTTTGCCCAGGATGCGTCCTGGCCTTACGGTTCCGGTGGGCCCAACACTAGCTTTGGTCTGTTGACCGATCACTACATGCACGCCTTCGGCGCAACCCGTGAGGACTTTGGTCGTCTTTGTGTCTCCCAGCGCAGCAATGCCCTGCGTAATCCGCACGCTATCATGAAAGAGCCGTTGACGATGGCTCAATACCTGTCGGCCCGTTTGATTTCCGACCCGATTGCACTTTATGACTGTGTGATGCCGGTGGCAGGCGCAGAAGCGTTTCTGGTTTTGCGCGAAACCGATGCCGTGGCCCAGGGTCTCCCATTTGCCTGTATCCGCTCGACCATAGAAAGGCACAATGCCTTCGCTGCTGATCCAGTACAGATGCGCGGTGGCTGGGCAGTGGATGTTGATGAGCTTTACGGAATGGCACAGGCAGCCCCCACTGATGTCGATCTCGTGCAGACCTATGACGATTACCCGGTCATCACGATGATGCAGATTGAGGATCTTGGCTTTTGTGAAAAAGGCGAGGCCCCTGCATTCGTCCGCCAGCGGGACCTGACGATCGACGGGGATTTCCCGCACAATACCTCTGGTGGTCAATTGTCCGCTGGGCAGGCCGGTGCGGCAGGCGGTTATCTCGGATTGGTCGAGGCGATCCGACAGGTGACGGGAATGGCCGGCCCCACCCAGGTAGCGGACGCAAAGCTGGCACTGGTGTCTGGTTTCGGCATGATTAACTACGACCGCGGCGTCTGTTCGGGTGCGGTGATGATCTCGGGAGGTAGCTCATGACTACGCCGATCAGTCCACCGGCCAGAAAGAATCCTCAGAAGCGTACCCGTGTGCCGGTCGTGCCGCCGGATACGCGTAGCCGCGCCGCGCTTGGACTGTCGGTGGCAGCTGCACGGGGGCGATTTATGCTGCAGGTCTGCACAGAGTGTTCAGCCATCCAGTACCCACCGCGGGACGCCTGTTCAAGCTGCCTGTCGGTAGACCTTGAATGGCAAGTCGTCTCGAACCGGGGCCGGCTGGTCGCCGAGACCGTCATTCGCACCAGCACACACGTTTATTTCCGTGAACGTACCCCGTGGCGGGTCGGTACCGTGCAACTGGATTGCGGCCCGTCGATGATCTGTCATGTTCATGGGGACTGTGAGTCCCAAGGAAATGTCCGCATGATTAACCGCCTTGACAAGTCTGGTCACGGTGTCCTGTTTGCCCTGCCCGAGAAGGAGATACCAGCTATGGAAGATGATCCCCAACTGCGCGAACTGACCTGCAGCCCGAAGTTTCGACGCATACTGATTACAGATGCACGCAGCGAAAGCGGCCAGGCCCTGGCTAGGGCCTTCTCCACGGCCGATGCCGCCCTCGTCTTCGCCGGTGAGGCGGAAAGCTGGCGCCACTGGCCCGAACGGGACAGCCTCAAGGAGATCGACAACGTCGAACTCGTACCGCTGGACGTGAGTGACACACAGTCCGTCGAGGAACTGTGCGGTGAGATCGGCGGCAAGGTCGATATCCTGGTCAACAATGCGCGGTTTGTCCGGCCGGGTGGGGTAATGGACGGGGGCGACCTGGTATTCGCACAGCAGGAAATGGAGGTGAACTGTCTGGGGTTGATGCGCCTTGCCCAGGCTTTTGGTCCGGTAATGCGCGGGCGCGGTGCCGATGGTGTCAACAGTGCCACCGCCTGGGTGAATATCCTGTCGATCTATGCCTACTGCAACCTACCGCAGTTTGGCGTCTATTCGGCCTCCAGCGCGGCAGCGCATTCGCTTTCACAGTGTCTGCGATCGGAAATGCGTACCGGTGGTGTGCGGGTGATGAATGTTTATACTGGCCCGACCGAAGACGAATGGCACCAGCCGTTGCCGCCACCAAAAGTCACGGCGTCGAAACTCGCCAGTGCGGTGGTCGAAGGCCTGCAGGATGGGCTGGAGGAGGTCTATGTCGGTGACTTGGCGAAGGACCTCATCGATCGCTGGAGCGCTGAACCCAAGCTCCTGGAACTGGAAATGACGCGACAGGGAGGTGGTTGAGAATGACGGTAACCAATAGCCAGGATAATCACGCGCTGACCAGCCTGGCGTCAGCCATGGCCAATGGCGAAGTCGTGACGATCGATCTCACCCACACGCTGGATCCTGATTTTCCCGTGATCATCTTGCCGCCGGAATTCGGTCAGTGTGCCCGGTTCCGCATGGAGGAGATCTCGGCCTACGATCACCGTGGTCCGGCCTGGAAGTGGCACAATTTTTCCTGCTGCGAGCACACTGGCACACATTTTGATGCGCCTATTCACTGGATTTCAGGCCGGGACCTGCCGAACAATAGTGTCGACGAGATCCCGGTTGAGCGGTTCATCGGTGCGGCCTGCGTCATCGACTGTTCTGAAGGTGCGGCCCGGGACGACGACTTCGAACTGACGCCCGAAGTGATCGAGGCCTGGGAGGCCGATCACGGCAGAATTCCGCCAGACTGTTGGGTGCTGATGCGCACGGACTGGTCGAAACGCTCCGGGGCAGCTTATCTCAATATGCGTGACGACGGGGCGCATTCTCCAGGGCCATCGCCGGAGGGTATTCGCTTGCTGGTGGAGCAGCGGGACATCCGCGGGTTCGGCGTAGAGACCGTGGGTACCGATGCCGGTCAGGGGCAGCACTACACCCCACCGTTTCCGGCCCACTACACGCTTCACGGTAACAACAAGTACGGCCTGCAGTGTCTAAACAATTTGGATCTTCTGCCCCCTGTCGGAGCAGTCATTATCGCGACGCCGCTCAAGATCAAGAACGGAACAGGGAGCCCACTTCGGGTGTTGGCACTGGTGCCGCGGAGTCACGCCGTATAAACAGCCGGGGATGTTATTCGTTGAAACGGGTGAGAATTCTCTGCCGCTCGACCTGATACTCCTCCGCCGAGACAGCGCCTTCAGTATGGGCTTGGTGCAGGTCCAGCAGTTCCTGTCCCATGGTTGTGTAGTTCGGCGGTCAAGTTTGCCCAGTCGGGGTGGATGCCGGTTCCATCTACAACGATCATGCAATTCTTGGAATCATTGGTAGCCTCGGTGTCAATACCGAACACGCCGCGGCCGACAACACTGGGTCCAGCGTTGATGCGCGACTGCTGACGCGCGCGTACCCTAGCTTCTCCACCGAATCCTCTGCTCTTAAATGCGTATAGCGCGTCAGCATCCGAGGGCCTTTATGACTGGTAGAGTAGCGGGGCGTACAGATGTATACCCCGATTACTCTGACACTCTGTTAACCCAATCGAGCCACCAGAGTTTCTATTTTAATTATAGTCCCATGAAACACACAGGCTTTACCCTGATCGAGTTGATGATCGTGGTGGCGATCATCGGGATTCTTGCAGCGATTGCAATACCGCAGTATCAGAACTATGTGGCGAGAGCGTAGGTCAGTGAAGCTTTATCGCTGGCTGGTCGTTGGTGTGGCAATGCACACCGCCCCCCGCGGCCCATGAAGCGAGGGTCTCGATCACATAAACGTCCCGGCCCGGGAAATACTGTTCCAGCCGCGCCTTAGCCGCCGCGTCGGTTTCCGGGTTATCGAAGCCGACCGTAATGACGAAGCCATTGCCAACTAGCCAGTTCATATAGTTCGTGTCGAAAGTGTGGCCCTGGTAGTCGCGTGTGCCCTCAATCGGCTCGCGAATCACGGTAAAACCGGCCGCCTCAATGGTCTCGGCAGCGGCATCGAAAATGGCATGGGTCGGGTCGTCTGGGGCACTGCACTGGGACTTACCCGTGCAGTCAGCCACGACAACAGTGGTCGGATTGATGAACCGTGCGATACCGTCGATGTGGCCGTTGGTCAGGTCGCCTTCAGGCACACCCTCGATAAACACCACCTTCGAAACGCCGAAGTATTTCTTCAGGTCAGTATTGGCGCGCTCCTTTGTGTATCCTAGATTGCGGTGGGAATCTCCGATTACGCTCCAGTTCAGAATCACGGTATCGACGCCGTTGAACTCCAGATTGCCGCGTTCGTGAACTATGTCGATCACCTCGACCGGCAAGCCCACCCTTTTTGCCACCTTATTCGGCACCTGGTTGTCGAGGCGAAAGGGAATGTTGGCGCCAAAGGCGCCTCCCCAGGCGTTGAAAGCCCAGTTCTGCACTCGCATTGTGCCGTCCTCGATTACATAAACCGGACCATTGTCACGCATCCAGGCGCTGTTGTTCTCGATCCAATGCCACTGGATATTGGGGTGGTCTGGATCACCATCCTCCCGCTTGATGGACGACTGCGCTTCGGACAGGACCGACGGTGAGTCATATAGGATGTGAAGCGTTTCATATTGCACGATCACATTAGACAAGCGAGCAAAGCTCGTTTCGAAGGATTTCTCCCAGCTGCCTGGCCATTGCAGCCAGATAGCTTCCTGCGGCTCCCATTCAGCGGGGACCCGTTTGACCGGAACAACCTCTCCCGCGGATACCGTCGAGCCGATAATCATGAAGGCACCAGACAGTAAGGCAACAACAGAAGGACTCGCAATGTGTGGCATGACACGGGATAGTTAGTCAGAACACGGTGATCAATCATTCATCTACACGCTGTCTTCCGGTTTAAGGTTTTCGGACTACTTCATCCTTTGCGTTGATGTTCTTATTTTTATGGGAGGATTGGATTTCAATGGGAGGATGCATTTGAAAATACTCCTCATATCGCTGCTCGGCCTGGTTACCGAATAAAACTTCGCAGGCTGCCCTTATGCCTGGCATGCTGGCAAGTTCCGAAAGGCCGTGGGTCTGAGCCAGCAGGGTTCGTCGGCGCAGGAAGTCTTCCAGCGTTACCACCATCTCTTGATTGCGAATCAGTTCGAGCTCTGCCCGGCAGATCTTTGCAGGCCGAATCACTAATTCAGCACCCCTGTTTTCTGACAAAATAGATTCCAGGATTTCGATCGCCCCGACACCATACATCCGCCACAACCTGTCCCAAGGTAGATCGATATTCTGCTCCGGTATTTGGATGACCTCACGTAATCGGGCCGCAAACCTATCTCGCGATTTCAGTCCTGGTTCACCGTACCACTTGCCCATTTGTAATTGACAACCGAAATTGGATAACGCTCCGCATACTTCGCCACCAATCTGTAAACAATCCGTTAACTTGCCGCCGAATATGCTCACCATCCCCAACTTCTCGCTTGCTTGCAGCACATGTTTCCGGGACATCTGCAGCCACTGCCCGGTCTTATATTCTCTGGACCGTGCCATGGCCAAAGGGCGGACACCACAACGCTCGGCAAGAATGTCATCCTTTGTCAGGGGTGTCGCCAGGTTGAGGCAATTGTTGATATTGTCAAGGACGAATTTCCGATCGGCATCAGACACCCTGGTCAGCGGTGACTCGACCGGTGTATCTGTGGTCCCGATGCAGGTCTTATCTCCCAAAGGGATCGCAAAGAACATGCGACCATCGTCCGCAAAGAACGTCAATACCCGGTTACTGTCTGTTATTCGGTCGACCACAAGGTGTATGCCTTTTGAGAATACATGCTGGGTGCTGGTTTCAAACTGCGCTTGCCGATTCAACTCATCGGCAAACGGTCCGGCCGCGTTGACCAAGAAACGGGCCTGAAGACACGATTCACGACCCGTTACCCCATCGACCACTGTGGCCGTCCAGGTTCCACCTGGCTCCCGTTGCAACCGGGTTACGGCCAGATAATTGATCGTCATCGCGCCAAATCCGATAGCCTTTTTCACCAGGTTCAAGACGAACCTCGCGTCACCATCCACCAGTCTGGCATCCGAATACATCAGCCCCCCCGTCAGGTTGGCCGCCTTGACAATCGTCTCCTCGGACGCGATGTCGTGGCGAGACAGGTAGCGGGGCTTACGCGTAAATCGGTTACCCAGCCACCAGTAAATCCAGGCTCCCAGCCATAGGAACATCGCCGGGAAGCGGGACTTTCGGTCAACGACCGCTAAAAAACGGGTCTCCTTGATTGCCTCCGGGTAAGCCCGCATCAACTCGTTGCGACCAAGGCAAAGCTTGCGGACGAGTGCAACCTCCAGGGTCTCAAGGTACTTGATTCCGCCCCAGATCAGGTTGGACGATTCGCTGCTGGTGAATCCTGCAAAATCCCTTGCCTCGACCAGCGCAACCTTGGCTCCTGCAGCAGACAGTGCTGCAGCACTGGCCGCTCCATTAATACCACCCCCGATGACTAGCACATCGAACATGCGGCCAGCGAGATTCTGCAGTTGCGTTCCTCGTTCTATCACGTGCTTTTCCTGGTTAGCCACCAGCACGCTGCGTACTAGTGGTGACCGCACCGCTCACGGCTAGGCTATACCCGATCAGTCCGAAGTGGCGGCATCGGGCGCAACGTGCAGTTGGGTTTCCGGCTCTGCCACGACTTCAATGAGTGAAGTATATTCCTCACCAGTCTCCGCACGATCTTCTCGGACGATTTGCCTCGTAACCCGGTTTTCTGTTTCATCATTAATCACTCCTCAGTGATTACGATGAGCCAGATACACTCCTTTATCAAATCTACTCAGTTTGTCCCAAAAGCACTGACGTCAGACACTAGTTGTTTCTCTTTTGGTGCGATGCGGTCTTCTCGCTGATTTTGATGAGTGTAGAAGCTGGCATCGATATAGCATATAACCTGTATTGGCCATGTGTAGAAACGGAACTCTAGTGACTAAGCCCTTGGTCTCGAGGGTCGAAACTGATGCGTAGCGTTCGAAAAACCAACAGACAGCACAGCTCGCCTCCGCCGCGCTGGCCTGTGTATCGGCATGTAATCTTTGACTGTGATTCGACCTTGACCCGGATAGAGGGGATTGACGAGCTGGCGAGTCATCCTGATACCCGGCAGCGAATCGCAGACCTCACCCGCTCTGCCATGGAGGGCAAGGTACACCTGGAGACAGTCTATGGAGAGCGCCTCGAAATTTTGCGCCCCACCCGGGGTGCGGTCCGTGCGCTTCGATCCCGTTACCGAAAGCACGTGGTCAAAGACGCCGCAGCGCTCATTCAAGCACTGAAAGTCCTTGGTCACGAAGTCTACATTGTGAGCGGTGGTCTCTTCGATCCGGTCCGCGAGTTCGGGCTGCACCTCGGCGTAGCCGCCGAGCACATTCGGGCTGTTGAGGTGGAATATGACACCCTGTCCGGCAGCTGGTGGCAAGATCAGGACCCGTGGCGCGAAGAGTACCTCGCGGTGCAGCACTCGGTTCTGACCGAGAGCGATGGTAAGGCTCAGATCATTCGCGAGTTACTCCAAAACCAGACCGGGCGCTCGCTGCTTGTAGGTGATGGCGTGAGTGATCTTCTGGCGGGCCGCGAGGTGGATCTTTTCGTGGGTTTCGGTGGTGTGATCGGCCGGGATCGTGTCGCATCCGAATCGAAAGTCTTCATCCAAAGTCAAAGCATTGCCCCGGTGCTGCTGTTGGCTGCTGGTACGACGGCCCTGGAACACTCGGGCGACGCAGGCGTACAGGCGCTGGCCGGGAAAGCCCATGCCTTGATCCAGTCCGCCGCGTTGCGCTGGAACGAAGTTCGACTTGCAGAGAAATTTGCGGCCTGCTTTGGTGCTCGAGCGACAATCGGTTCGGAGCGCGATCTGTGATGGGCGATCATTAAGTCACTCTCAATTCAGGACAATAGATGGAGTCAATGAATGTTTAGGATCTTGGTAGCGGACAAAATCGGATCAGCAGGTATCCGACGGCTCGAAGAAGAGTCTGATGTCACGGTCGATGTCAAGACCGGGCTGCCTAAGGCCGAGCTTTGCTCTCTCATCCCGACATACGATGCGCTGCTGGTTCGAAGCAGCACCCGAGTCGACGCGGATCTTCTTTCGATGGCCCCGAAACTCCGGGTGATCGGCCGGGCTGGTATGGGAGTCGACAACATCGATGTCGCGGCGGCCACCGCGCGCGGCATCCTGGTGATGAATACCCCCGGGGTCAACAGTATTGCGACCGCCGAACACACTATCTTGTTGATGCTCGCCGCCGCTCGTCATACCGCCGAGGCTCATCAGTCGGTGCTCCAGGGCGAGTGGCGACGATCCGACTTTATCGGGGTGCAGCTCTACCGAAAGGTCCTCGGCTTAATCGGCTTTGGCCGCATCGCCCGCCACGTGGCAAAACGGGCCAGAACCTTTGACATGGAGGTCATCGCGTTCGATCCTTACGTTTCCGAGGAGGTTGGACAGGAGATGGGCATCACGCTGGTTGACCTCGAGGAACTTCTGGCCCAGGCCGATATCATCTCTTTGCATGCCAGTCTGTCAGATGAAACCTTGCATATACTGAATACTGAAACCCTGGCCAAGACCAAGGACGGGGTCATCATCATCAACCCCTCGCGCGGCCAACTGGTCGACGAACAAGCACTCGCTAATGCTCTGACCTCCGGAAAAGTCCGAGCGGCCGCGGTCGACGTCTATAACAAAGAGCCCCCTGGGACCGATCATCCCCTCATCGGGTTGGCGAACGTACTTCATACCCCGCACCTCGGGGCAAGTACCGAAGAAGCTCAGCGCGATGTGTCGATCCAGATCGTCGAGCAGGTAATGGATGCGCTGCGCAATGAGGATTTCCGGAACAGCGTCAACATGCCCTTCCCAGCCGGGCCGGAATACGCATCGGTTCTGCCTTACCTGCAACTCGGGGAGAAGATCGGTGTACTGCAGTTTCACATGGCTGATGCCCCGATCCGAGCCATTGAACTTGAGCTTTCCGGCGACACGGCAATTGAATTCGCGAAACCCATTGCGACCGGTGTACTCAAGGGCGTAATGATGAACATCATTGCGGATCCTGTGAATTACATCAATGCCCCGGCACTGGCCGAAGAGCACGGGATAGGCATCTCCCAGACCAAGGGGCTCGGCAGCAGCGAATTTGCGAACGCTATCTCGTGCCGGGCCAACTGGGCGGACGGTAACCGGGTCATCATCGGCTCGGTTTTTGACGGTGAGCGCCCGCGGATCGTCCAAGTCGGGGACTATCACCTGGACGTGGATCCGAGCGGCACACTGTTGGTGATGAAAAACAGTGATGTACCAGGTGTTATCGGTCAGGTTGGCACATTGCTTGGGGACTATGGTGTCAATATTGGTGAGTGGCGGCTCGGTCGGGTTCGAAAAGGGGAGGATGCATTGTCTTTCATTAACCTCGACAACGAGCCTTCCAAAGCGGCCATGACGGCTCTGGGAAAAATCTCAGCCGTTAAGAAACTGAAAGTGATTCGGCTGTAGTCGCTGCTCTGGGTGTCCCTCAGACAGACTGGTTAGCCGGACAAATCCCTCCAATTTATAACCAGCAGGTCGGTGGTTCGAATCCACTTGCGGGCTCCATATTCCCTGGAAAAAAATGTCTTTCAGGCCAGTTCCTATCTCTGACCGACGGTACCCCTACCCATCGTTTACAACGCACGCGAGCGAATCAGTCGGTTCAGTCCAGAATAGAGGATGCTGTACGGCGCCCGCCCAGTGGTATAAAATCCGGCGCCCCGTCCAGATCGGCGTGGGTTGATGGCGACAGGGTGAGGCCCTGGCCGGGGTGTTTATGGCAAAAACTGGCCTGAAAACGGCCGTAATCTATTGACGACTCGGTGTAATTTAGAGAAAATTAGCGGTTTGTGAGTTCCAGGAGGGGTTCCCGAGCGGTCAAAGGGGGCAGACTGTAAATCTGTTGGCTCAGCCTTCGGAGGTTCGAATCCTCCCCCCTCCACCAGGTGGTCGCCAGCAGGCTTTACGGTGACCGACAGAGTTGCGCCTGCTCAATCAGAACGAGGTTTTATCAGGAAAGTGAAATGCTCAGAGCGGGTGTAGTTCAATGGTAGAACCTCAGCCTTCCAAGCTGATGGTGTGGGTTCGATCCCCATCACCCGCTCCACTAGGACAAAGTGCCCACATAGCTCAGTCGGTAGAGCACCTCCATGGTAAGGAGGGGGTCACTGGTTCAAATCCAGTTGTGGGCTCCAGGAAACAGGAAGCCGAAATCGGTTTTTCGGTATGCGTTAACCACTGAATCACGAGAGGGAAGAGAAAGTGGCGAAAGAGAAATTTCAGCGAACCAAGCCGCATGTAAATGTTGGGACTATTGGTCATGTAGATCATGGTAAGACGACGTTGACGGCGGCGATGACGCGGGTATTGAGTGCCAAGTATGGTGGTGAGGTGATGGCATTTGATGATATTGACAATGCGCCTGAAGAGCGTGAGCGTGGTATTACGATAGCGACTGCGCACGTGGAGTATGAGACGGAGGCGCGTCATTATGCGCATGTGGACTGTCCGGGGCATGCGGACTATGTGAAGAACATGATTACGGGTGCGGCGC